>NZ_JBEXGR010000002.1:474535-512904 GCF_040607415.1 Micromonospora sp. NPDC005291 | reverse complement strand
CCCTCGGCCGTGGTGTGCCGGGTGGGGGGTGTCATCACGCCCGCGTTATTGATCATGAGGTGGATCGGTCGGCCCTCGCCGAGCAGCGTGTCGGCGCGCCCCGGACCACTCGGGCCGGCTCCGCCGGTGTGGGACGGACTAGCGGTCTCTCAGGTCACCCGCAGCGTTGGCCGTTGAGGTTGAAGACCGTTGGCGCCGGATTGGTGCCGCTCCACGTGCCGTTGAAGCCAGTGCTGGTGGACGCGCCGGGGCTGAGTTTGCCGTTCCAGCTCATGCTGTCCGCGGTGACGCTCGTTCCGCTCTGTTTCCAGGTGGCCGACCAGCCCTGGCCGACCTTCTGGCCGGCGGTGGGGAAGTCGAAGGTGAGCTTCCAGCCGTCGATCGCGGTGGTGCCGGTGTTCTTGATCGTCACGGTCGCGGTGAAGCCGCCCGGCCAACTGTTCGCCGTGTAAGCGACCGTGCAGCCGACGGTCGGGGCGGTGGGCGCGGTCCGCACGGTCAGGCCGGGCGAGGCCGCCGAGACGTTGCCCGCCGCGTCGCGGGCGGTTACCACGAAGGTGTACGGGGTGTCCGGCGTCAACCCGGTCAGGGTGTACGTGGTGCCGGTGGCGCTGCCCACCTTCACGGTGCCGGTGGTGTCGACCCGGTGCACGTCGTATCCGGTGACTGCGGTGTCGTCGGTGGACGGCGTCCAGGCCAGCGCGACGCTGTCGCCGGTGATCGTGCCGGCGGTCGGCTTGCCCGGGGCGGTCGGCGCCTGGGTGTCGCCGGGCGTGGTGCCGCGCGGCAGTACCAGGTGGGTGATCGAGTTGGCCGGGAAGGTGGCCGTGAGGCCGCCGGCGGTCACCGGCTGGTCGGCCTCCCGGACGACGCCGGCGAGGTCCGTCCCGCTGTAACGGTAGACCTGGGCGGTGCTGGCGGCGGCGCCGGTGAGGGCGACCGGGCTGGTCAAGTCGTCGCCGGTTTTGTTGACTACGACCAGGGTGAGTGCCTTGTCGGCGCTCCGCTCGGCGGCGTACACGGCAAGCCTGCCCTGGTCGGCGCTGGTCGCCTTGACGGAGGTCTCGCCGAACGCGCCGCCCTTGCCGTCGTAGTTGCGGTAGATGCGGAAGGCGTTGGCCACCGGCTGGTCGGTCTCGGGCGCGGTCCAGAGGGTGGCCAGGTCGAGCCCTTCGCGGCCGAAGATGCCGAGTACGTCAGCCTGTGCGAGCGCGCCGTTGAGCGACCCGTGGCCGCCCCAGTTGTACTCGGTCATCGCGAGCTTCGTGCCCGGGTAGTGCTGGTCGACGAGCTCGCGCAGGCGCGGGATGAACCGGACCGGGCTGTTGATCCAGCTCTCGTCCACGTAGGTCGGGTCCCAGAGCTGGCGGGTCGAGCGCAGTCGTAGCGCCTGGGTGTTGGCGTCGCCGGCCGCGTCGCCGAACACGCCGGACTGCTGCGGGTAGAGGTGGACGTCGAAGTAGTCGAGGATGCGGGTGCCGTGCTGCTGCTCGTACTCGCGCATCCGGTCCAGGTACCACGGGCCGAGGTCCTGGCCGCCGTGCGCGGCCTTGTCCGGCGGGTTCGACCAGCAGCCGGTGCGCGAGCAGGTGTCCTGGTCGAGGCCCGAATAGAAGATCGAGTTCAGGCCCCAGCCGACGGGACCGAGCGTCTTCGCGCCGGAGTCGGCAGCCTTGATCGCGGCGGCGTACTCGTAGGTGCGGTCGCGTAGCTCGTCGTAGCCCAGCCCGGTCGGGCGGACGTCGCGGTGGGTGGAGTGCCACAGGTCCGGCTCGTTGTCCAGGTTGTAGAACTGGACCCCGCCGTCGGCGGCGGCGCCAAACTGCCCCTTGAGGTGGTTGACGAAGTCGGCGGCGTACCCCGGACCGACGGCGACGCTGGTGTCCTCCGGATCGTTGCCGGTGACCGGTGACCCGTCCGGCTTCTTGCCGTTGCCGCAGTCCGGCGCCCAGGGGTCGGTGGACTCCTGCGGGCCGTACTTGGCGACGCTGAAGCCACACGCCCGCGAACGGTCCTTGGCGATCCAGCCGAGCATCGGCACTGTCATGACCGTGGCGGCGCCGGTGGCCCTGTTCTGCTGCACGAACCGGTCGGTCTCCGAGCCCACAGGGAGGTCGGCCGGACTCGGGTTGTCGTTGGGGATGTTCTCGAAGTACCAGTCCGACGCGCGGTTGGTGGTGTCGGCACGGAAGTTGTAGCGAGTGGTGGCGTTGCCGCCGTAGCGGTGCACCGGCAGCCGTAGGTCGCGGGCGAGGGCCTCGTCGGCGAAGTTCATGCCGTAGACGTACGGGCTGATCTGGTGCCGGGCGGCGGTGGTGTCGACGGCCAGCGCCGGGCCGGCTGCGGCCAGGGCGGGCTCCGGCAGGGCCAGACCGCCGAGGGCCGTGGCGAGCACGACCGGGAGTAGAGCTGTGGTGGGACGCACGAGCATTCCTCTCAAATAGGAGCTCGTCGATGGGAGCGCTTCCTCACGATTGCGCTTTCCTGGCTGGGAGTCAACGCCGGAGACTCCTCGCAGTCCGCAGCGCGTTTCATGCCTCGGAGTCGGTTCGGAGCCGTTGCGTTGCCGACGGAGGTCCTGGCGGATCCGGCTGCTATTGGCGATCTGCGCGTACGGTGCCAAGACCGGCGTTCGGGCCGTCGCCGGATTCGCCCGGCACGATCACGGCGAGGACGACGTCCACTCGCGCCCGTGTGGTGCCCGGCTGCGGCGCCTGTCCGCAGGCGGGCACCGCGGGTCAGGTAGCGAGATGGTGGCGGATAGCCGCCGGGCGGCTGCCTGTGATCAGTGTGCTACCGCCGAGCGGCGGCGGCACGCTGGCGTGCCGATTCGTACAGCACGACGGTCGCGGCGGTCGCCGCGTTCAGGGAACTGGCGGACCCGAACATGGGGATCCGGACAAGCTGGTCGCATGCCTCGCGCCAGCCGGAGCTGAGGCCGGTGGTCTCGTTGCCGATCAACGTCAGGGTGGGTTGTGTGAAGTCGTACTCGGCGGTGTCCAGGATCCCGCGCTCATCGGTTCCCATGATGCTCATGCCGATGCCGTCGGCGCGGACGTCAGCGACCCAGGATAGAACGGCCTGGTGGGAGGGCACCCGGACCACGGGCAAGGCGAACAGCGAGCCGGTGCTCGCCCGGACCGCCTTCGGGTCGTACACGTCGGCGGCGTGGCCGGTGACGATGACGCCGCCGGCACCGAAGGCGTCCGCCGACCGAACGAGGGTCCCGATGTTGCCGGGGCTGGTGGGCCGATCGAACACGACGGTGAGCATGGTCGGACCGACCGGGATACGGCGCAGGTTGTCCTCCGGCAGCGCGACCACGGCCAGCAGCTCTGGAACCGTGTCTGCCTTACCTCCCAGTTCGTGCATCAGTTCACGCGAGACGGCGAACTTCTCGGCCCGGACTGTGTCCAGGGCCTCGCGTGCCCAGCCGGACAGCTGAGCGCTGGTGTCGTAGAGCAGCTCCCGGATCTGCCAGCCGTGTTCGACGGCCATGGTGATCGGGCGCACGCCTTGCACGAGGAACTCGCCGCGTCGCTGCCGCTTGGTTCGATTGCCGAGGAGAGCTTCCCACTGCTGGAACCGCGCATTGCGGCCACTTACTCGCAGAACCACTGCCAACCCCGCCTCCGTCACGTAGCTCGCCCATGCCCTGCCCCCGGCGTACTTCACTGGCCTCGGGACACTGTGCTGGATGCCGGCCGGGATCCGCCACCGGATCCTGACCCCTGGGCACGTCTTCTTCCGGCACCGCACCGGCGACTTCAACCTCACCGGCGCCGCGCCGTGGACCTCACCCTGGCTCCCCGAGGTTGCCGACAAGACCTTCGGCCAGGCGCTCAGGAACGGACGGGACATGTCGTCCCGGCGCCGCGGTCGGTGCCGTCCCCGTCCGGACCGAGGGCGTCCTGTCCGAGACCCCGACGGATCGCGATCTCTACGGGCGAGTATGCGCCGTCGGCCCGCTCCAGTTCGTACGGTGCGGCTGGCATCAGCGGCGGTTGGGCCATGAAGCGAGGCCGCGCTCCGTGGTGCGGTTGCGCCGCGTGCACCAGGAATGGGTGGCACAGGAAGACGTCGCCCGGAGATCCGGTGGCCAGAGCGAGCGGCCGGTGCTCGGACGCCGCCACCAGGTCTGGCGCAAGGGCCAGCCCGCTCGCTCCGTCCTCCCCGTACTTCTCCAGCACCTTCGGCACGTCGAGGTGGGAGCCGACCCGGATCCGGGTCGGGGCGTCCTTCTCACCGACCTCACTGAACAGGAACAGCATCAGCAGTGCCCGGCCCCGGGAACGCACATTGGTGAAGTACCAGCTCTCACCCTCCGGCAGATAGCTGCCCTCGATGTGCCAGCCCGCGTCGTCCGGCTCCTCTTCGTGCGGGAAGCGCAGCGGGAACGTGCCCAGCGAGTAGCGCGGCTCCCAGCGTCCCGCGCCGACGAGCAGGTCGTATGCGTGATGGAGGAACGGGGAGTTGGGAGCGGCGGCGAACGGCCCCTGCGCCATGCCGGGCACCCAGTGCACGGGCTGCGTCCACGTCGCTGGATCGTCCGGGTCGCAGCCCGTCTCCCGCCACAGCAGCCGCGCGCAGTCCGCTGCCACGCGCGGCGCGACGGCGCCCTTCAGCTTTACGAAGCCGTCGCGAAGAAAGCGGGATACCAAGGTCGTGTCATCCATGCCCCAATCGTGCGGCGGCGCCGGTCTCGATCACCCGACACTTTCCGCGCCCTTTCTGTCGGGTGCTCACCGGTGCGCTGCGACCACGGTTGACATCGGACAGAGGCTTGATGATCCCGGCACTCCGTCTGACCGTCGAAGGGAGCGAACACGTGGACACCTTCATCGTCAATCATCCCGAGTTCCGGCTCGTGGGGCACGCGGCCCGCGTCCGGCTGGTCCATCAAGGCATCAACCCGCACATCCAGCGGCACATCACCGCACTGCCGACGGAGGAGCACCTGCGCTTGAAGGCTCTCGGCAACACTGAGCCGAGCGGCCTGCTCGCGGTCAGCGACGACCTTGACCCCGACTACGCCGAAGGCAGCGAGCTGACCTACCTTCACGGCGTCGCCGTGTCCCCGGGTACGCCGGTCCCCGGCGGCCTCGACATCATCGAAGTTCCGGCCGGCAGATGGGTGGTCATCCGGACCACGGGGCCGCATCCGCAGACCCTGCAGAAGGCCTGGGCCACGGCCGCAGCCGCGTGGTTCCCGTTTAACCCGTGGCGTCTGCGACCAGGTCCGGAGATCGTCGCGGTGCTTGAGCCTACGAACGACTTCAGGACAGCGACCTGTGAACTCTGGCTACCCGTCGAACCGGCGTAACGATCTGGCGAGATCCAGACAGCATCAGGGGTCCGGCCTGGCGGCCAACACGATGGCCCGGTCCTGGCAACCGAGCGCGACTATCCGGATCTGCCCTGATCCGCGGGAGGAACTGCCCTTCATGCTGCGAGAGCGGTCGTGGTCGCGAGCCACCCTGATCGTCGCCGGCCGCGGATTGACCACGACCCGGACACCGAACTGGTCGTAGCCCCACCGGTTAGCCTCTAGCACGCTTTCTCAATATCGAGTCTTCCGCACTCTCATGCCGCGATGGCGCGTTGTCGTGCCGGGTCGATGACGGTGGGCCGCCCGAGGGCGGGTTCGCCGGGTCCGTTCCACTGCTCGCTCTGGGCTCATTGGTGAATCGGCGTGCGTTGCACCCCTGGTCCCGTTAGCTCAGACCCGGGAACCACCCGCAACGCCATGACCAGCGCAACCATCGTGGTGAAGTGATCAGGGGGTGCAGATGGGTCACGAGTTTCTCGGCGTGGTCGAACGTATCGGCTCCGATGTGGCCTCCGTCAAGGTCGGAGACCTGGTCGTGGCGTCGTTCTCGTACCAGGACAACACCTGCGAATTCTGCCGTGCCGGAGTGCAGACCGCCTGCGTACACGTCGGGTTCTTCAGCGCTGCGCAGGCTGAACTGATCCGCGTACCCCTCGCGGACGGCACGCTGGTCAAGCTGCCTGTCGGCGTCGATTCCGAGCTGCTGCCATCGCTGTTGACCCTGGCCGACGTGTACGGCACCGGCTACCACGCCGCCAAGCGCGCCAACGTCACCGCGGGCGACACCGTCGCCGTCATCGGCGACGGCGCGGTCGGCCTGCTCGCAGTGCTGTCGGCCAAGCGGCTCGGCGCCGAGCAGATCATCCTGATGGGCCGGCACAAGGTCCGCACCGACCTGGGCCGCGAGTACGGCGCCACCGACGTCGTCGCGGAGCGCGGCGAGGAAGGCATCGCCAAGGTCCGCGATCTCACCGGCGGTGGCGCGCCCAAGGTCCTCGAAGCCGTCGGCCTTCGACCCGCGTACGACCAGGCCGTCGGCATCGTGCGCGCCGGCGGCGTCATCAGCCGGGTGGGCGTGCCGCAGTACGAGGAAGCACCGGTCGGCTTCGCCAGCCTGTTCGGTCGCAACATCACGCTCAATGGGGGCCCGGCTCCCGTGCGTGCGTACATCGACGAGTTGCTGCCCGGCATCCTCGACGGCAGCGTCGACCCCGGCAAGGTCTTCGACCGTACGGTTCCGCTCGACGAGGTCCCCGCGGTGTACCGCGCCATGGATGACCGCCAAGTTCTCAAGGCCCTCATCGCCTTCTGAGCCTCACCACGGCGGAGCCACCCACAGGATGCCCGAGGCGCTTTCGCGCTGCGGGCATCCTGTGCGTACAGCATTCACCACTGCAGCACGGTGTCAGCGATGAACGTCCTGCACCGCCGATGGACCTCGCTGAGCGAGGTTGGTGAGCCGTTCAGTCAGCCGGGACAGCAGTTGCGGTGACCGGGGGCGTATTGCCCTGTCCGCCGGTAACCGCGGGCAGGGGAGCTGTCGTCCGCCGGACGGCGAGGGTGGGGGAGAGCTTCACCTGGGCTGTGGGCCGACTGCCGTCGGTGATGCGGTCGAGCAGCAGTCGGGCGGCATTGGTGCCGATCTGGTGGCCAGCCTGGTCGACGGTGGTGAGCGAGATCGGTCCGAAAGCAGCGAAGGTGGTGTTGTCGTAGCCGGCGACAGAGATGTCAGCGGGCGCTGACAGGCCGGCGTCGGCGAGGGCGTCCAGGACTCCCATGGCGACGATATCGGCGCCGGCGAAGATGGCGGTCGGTCGCTGCGGGCGGGCGAGTAACTCCTTCGTGCCGAGATAGCCGCCCTGCTGCGTATAGGTGGTGGAGGCGATATCAATGTGCTCTCCGAGACCATGAGCCCGCATGGCGTGGCGGTAGCCGTCGGCGCGCACGGCGTTCGGCATCTCGGTGAGCCGTACCGGATTGGTCTCGTGATGTTCGATGTGGGCGATGCGGCGGTGCCCGAGCTCGGCGAGGTGGGCGACGATCAGGCCGGCGCCGACGAAGTCGTCGTCGGCGACGGTGTCGTAGGCGGCCGAGTGTCCATGCCGCCCGACCACGACGGTGGGTACGGCACGGGCGATGCGTTCCAGGCGCTGCCGGGAGGTCAACGGAGCGATGAGGATGACGCCGTCCATGTTGCGGTCGATCATGGCGTCGGTGACGTGGGCTTCGCCGGTCTCGCTGTTGCAGGACGCGGCGATCAGCACCTGGTAGTCGGTGCCGCCGAGCTGAGCGCTGATGCCGTCGAGGACGTCGGCGAAGAACGGGTTGCGGATGTCGGGCAACATCACGCCGATGGTGTAGGTCTGTCCGCGAAGCCCGCGAGCCGACGCCGACGGGCGGTAGCCGAGTTCGTCGATGGCGGCACGGACCTTGGACTGCATCTGGGGGCTGGCGCCGTACGCGTTACGCAGCACCTTGGACACGGCAGTGGTCGACACCCCGGCATGTCTGGCCACGTCAATGATCGTGACTCGGCGCGTCGGCGCGGGCGGTCTCGGCATCCGATCTCCTCGTTCCGGGAAACGTTGCCCAGTGTAGGGATTGGCATGGCTCCACGGCTAGGACCCACGATGATCAACAATCAACACTGCCCCCAGCTGGTCTGACGGGGCTCAGGAGTTGATAGCGACCTCTTGACGCTTGTTGGTGTCGACTCTTAGGTCGGCGAAACATCTTGGAAAACGTTACCCGTTTCTGGCACCAAGGCTGTGGCGCGAGACGCAGGTCTGTGCCCCCCTCACTGTTCGCATCCTCGATCGCAGGGCCCCCGGTCCGCGCGGTATGAAACGATTCAATCAGGTGGGTATCCAGTGACACTCGAGGTGAAAAAACGTTCCTCACCACCGACGGAGACCGTGGCCGCACGCCGTCAGTCGGGCGCGCCGCCCTGGTGGTTCATGATTCCCGCGCTGCTGCTGTTCGCCTTCGTCGTCCTGGTGCCCAGCGCTCGAGGTTTGTACTACGCCTTCACCGACTGGGATGGCCTCGACCCGAACTTCACGGTCATCGGCCTGCGCAACTTCAGCGACATGATCCACGACGCCGACGCACTGTCGGCCGTCTGGCACACCGTGCTCATCGCGGTAGCGGTCACGGTGATTCAGAACGGCATCGGGCTGCTGCTGGCGCTCGGCGTCAACAGCATGATCAAGAGCCGGAACCTCCTGCGGGTGCTGTTGTTCGCGCCGGCGGTGGTCACACCAATCGTGACCGCCTATCTGTGGCGCAACCTGCTCGGTTATGACGGTGCTGTCAACACCTTGCTCGGCACGATCGGCCTCGGCTCGTGGCGGCAGGACTGGCTCGGTGACCCGGATCTGGCGCTCTGGATGATCGTGCTCGTCGTGGTGTGGCAGTTCGCCGGCTACTCCATGGTCATCTTCCTGGCCGGGCTGCAGTCGGTGCCCAAGGAGATCTACGAAGCGGCCGCCATCGACGGCAGCGGCCCGGTCCGCCGCTTCTGGTCCATCATCCGGCCGCTGCTCGCCCCCGCCATCACCATCAATCTGATGCTGTCGATCATCGGCGGGATCAAGCTCTTCGACCAGGTCTACGCGCTGACCGGCGGCGGTCCTGGGCACGCCACCGACACCATCTCCACGCTGATCTACAAGGATGCCTTCACCCTCGGCGAGTTCGGCTACAGCATCGCCCTCGCCGTCGTGTTGACGGCCATCGTCGCGGTCGCCTCCGCCGGCCAGTACGCCGTGCTGTCGCGCAACGAGAGGGCGACGTCATGAACCGCTACACCAAGCGCACCTTCGTGCTCGAAGTGCTCATGATCGCGGTGGCCCTCGCCTTCGCGTTCCCGGTCTACGTGCTGATCAACCTGGCCGTCCGGGCCCCGTCGGACACCTCGTCGCCCATCAGTCCCACCGTTGCGCCAACGCTGAGCAACTTCACGCAGGCCTGGCAGGAGGCCGGCCTCGGCGGCGCTTTGATCAACAGTGTTCTCGTCACCGCCGTCAGCGTCCTGATCGTGCTCGCCGTCTCCTCACTGGCCGCCTACCCTCTAGCCCGCTCCACCGCCCACTGGTCGCGCGCCACCTTCCTGCTGATCATGCTGGGGCTGGTCCTGCCGTTCCAGCTTGCGTCGCTGCCGCTCTACCAGACGATCCGTGACCTCGGTCTGCTCGGCTCGGTGTGGTCGCTGGTGCTGTTCTACGCCGGCCTGCAGGTGCCGTTTACGACCTTCCTCTACGTCGGCTTCCTGCGGGCTATGCCTCGCGACTTCGAGGACGCCGCCGCCATCGACGGATGCACACCGCTGGCGACCTTCCGCTACATCGTCCTACCGATGATGAAGCCGATCACCCTGACCGCGCTGGTACTCAACGCCGTCAGCGTGTGGAACGACTTCTTCACCCCGCTGCTCTACCTCAGCGGCAGCGACCAGCAGACCATGCCCGTCGCGGTCGCCGGCTTCGTCGGCCAGTTCGTCTCCGACTGGAACCTCATCTTCGCCGCCCTGCTGATCAGCATCGTCCCCGTCCTCGCCGTGTACCTCGTACTGCAACGCAGCATCATCAACGGCTTCGCCGGAGGGCTGAAGGGATGACCCCTCACGGCTTGCAGGTCGAGCATCGCACCGAACCGCTCGGGCTCGACGAACCCTGCCCACGGCTGTCCTGGAGGCTCAGCAGCGAGCGTCGAGGCGCAGCCCAGAGCGCCTACCGCATCACGGCCGCCGAGAACGAGCAGGACCTCGACGAGCCGTCCCAGCTGATCTGGGACACCCGTCGCCAGGTGTCAGCCGAAACGCTCCTGGTCGCGTGGGAGGGACCGGCCCTGCGGTCAACGACTCGCTATCACTGGCGGGTCGACGTCTGGGACGAGACGGGTGCACACACCGGACGCGCCCAGAGTTGGTTCGAGACCGGCCTCCTTCAGCCGTCGGAGTGGACCGCGGTGTGGATCGGCCGCGACCCGCGAGCGCTGCCACCCATCAATCCGCCCACCGACGACGACCTCGACACGCCCGGACCGGCGGAGGCGCCGCTATACCTGCGCACGCAGTTCCATTTGCCGAGTCGGCCGGTGCGGGCTCGGCTGTACGCCACCGCCCGCGGCGTCTACGAATCCCACCTCAACGGGGCACGCGTCGGTGACATCGAACTCGCGCCTGGCTGGACCGAGTACCACCAGCGGATCCAGTACCAGACCTACGACGTCACCGACCGCCTGCACGCCGGCGACAACGTGCTCGCCGCGATCGTCGCCGACGGCTGGTGGTCCGGGTACGTCGGCTTCGACTCGCGTCGTCCCGCCCTGCACTACGGCGATGCCCCACAATTCCTGGCGCAGCTGGTGGTGGACTTCACCGACGGCTCTCGGCAGGTGATCGCCACCGACGACGGCTGGACCGAACACACCGGCGCGATCCGCGCCGCCGATCTGCTGATGGGTCAGTACGTCGATGCCCGCCACGAACAGTCCGACTGGAATTGCCCCGGTGCCGCCAGCGATTTCCGGCCGGTCGCGATCCTGGATACCGACCCCGGACCACTGACCGCCGAACCCGACGCGCCGATCCGGGTCACCATCGACACCACCGCAGTGGCCGTGCACCGTCGCGGTCCGGACCGATTCATTGTCGACTTCGGGCAGAACCTGGTCGGTCGCCTGCGCCTGCGCCTACGCGACACGTCGGCCGGGCAGCGCGTCGTCGTACGCCATGCCGAGGTCCTGGCCGACGGCGAACTGTACGTCGAAAACCTGCGCCGAGCCCGCGCGACGGATACCTACATCACCGCGGGCCGCCCTACAGAGGTGTTCGAGCCGCAATTCACCGTTCACGGCTTCCGGTATGCCGAGATCAGCGGCTACCCGGGCGAGATCACCGACGCCGACGTGACCGCTCGGGTCGTGCACAACGACCTCGACTGGACCGGCCGGTTCGAATGCTCTGACCCGCTGGTCAACCAGCTGCACGCCAATATCGGCTGGGGGCAGCGTGGCAATTTCATCGCAGTTCCGACCGACTGCCCGCAACGTGACGAACGGCTCGGCTGGCTCGCCGACGCGCAGGTGTTCGCACCGACGGCGACCCGCAACGCCGACGTGTCCGCGTTCTTCGCCCGCTGGCTGCGGGACGTCGTCGACGGCCAGAACGACGACGGAGCGTTCAGAGACGTCGCCCCGATCGTCGCCATCGATCGCGAAGGTGCCCCGGCCTGGGGCGACGCCGGCGTCATCATCCCCTGGCTGCTGTGGCGCACCTACGGCGATCGGCGGGTCCTGGAGCGCTGCTTCGACGCGATGGTCGCGTGGGTCGAGCACATCCGCCGGCACAATCCCGATCTGCTCTGGGAACATCGCACCGGCAACTCGTACGGTGACTGGCTCCAGGTCGACGCGGATACACCTCGTGACGTGCTGGCCACGGCGTACTTCGCGCGCAGCGCGCAGATCGTCGCGGACGCCGCCGTCGTGCTGGGCCGATCCGGCGAGGCGGCCCGGTACCGGGCGCTGCACGCGGCAGTACGACGAGCCTTCATCGATGCCTACGTCGGAGACGACGGCAGCGTCAAGGGGGGCACCCAGACGGCGTACCTCCTGGCGCTGGGGTTCGACCTGCTCCCGGCCGACCTGATCGACAGGACAGTGGCGCACCTGGCCGCGGACATCGAGAGCCGCGGCAACAGGCTGACAACCGGATTCGTCGGAGTGCCGCTGCTGTGCCCGGTGCTGGCCGACCACGGTCACAGCGCCCTCGCCTACGCCCTGCTGCATCAGGACAAATACCCATCCTGGCTGTACTCGATCCGGCACGGCGCCACCACGATCTGGGAGCGCTGGGACGGCTGGACCGACCAGGACGGATTCCAGTCCGCCGCGATGAACTCGTTCAACCACTACAGCCTCGGCAGCGTCGGCGACTGGCTCTACGGCCGGGTCGCCGGCATCGATCAGAGCGCTGATTCGGTCGCCT
Organism: Micromonospora sp. NPDC005291; assembly: GCF_040607415.1. Lineage (NCBI taxonomy): Bacteria > Bacillati > Actinomycetota > Actinomycetes > Micromonosporales > Micromonosporaceae > Micromonospora > Micromonospora sp. NPDC005291. Next base: position 500,584 of record NZ_JBEXGR010000002.1, on the reverse strand, counting down.
ACCGCGAGCTGCTGCTGCGCCCCACCCCGGGTGGGCAGCTGACCTGGGCGCGCGCTGAGCAGCAGACCGCCCGCGGGCTCGTCGCCTGCGGCTGGTCGATCACCGACGACCGGCTGACCGTGACCGTCACGGTGCCGCCGGGAAGCACCGCCGTACTGCAGATCCCCACCACCGCTCCCGGCGACGTGCGCGAAAACGACGTGCCCGCCGCCGGAACTCCTGGGGTTCTCGGGGCCGAACCAACTGCCGCCGGGCTGACCCTGCGGCTGACGTCCGGCCGCTACACCTTCACCGCCCCCGTCTGATTCATCTCCACCGTGGGAGACATCGTGAACACACGCAGATCTACCGCCGTCGCCGCCGCGCTGCTGGCCGCGACCCTGACGGCCGCCTGCAGCAGCGGCACCAACGCCGGCTCCGGCGGCGAGAACACCCTCACCATCGCCTCGGTCGACCAGGGCTCCATCGAACCAGTCGTGAAAGCCTTCGAAGCCGCCAACCCCGGCGTGAAGGTCAATCTCACCACCAGCGGCGCCGACCAGCATCAGCAGCAGATCCGTACCCAGCTGTCCTCCGGCACCGCACCCGACGTGATGTCGGTCTGGCCAGGCAACGGCAACCCCGGCGCCACCTACGTCATCGCCAAGCCCGGCTACCTGCTCGACCTGTCCGACCAGCCATGGGCCGCGCAACTGCCAGACGCGTTCAAGAAGCTCGCCCAGTACGAAGGGAAGACCTACAACGCGCTCTTCGGGCTCAACGGCATCGGCGCCGTCTACAACGACGAGGCGGTGAGCAAGGCCGGCCTGACCACGCCGGGCACCTGGACCGACCTGCTCGCCTTTTGCAGGGCCGCCGCCGGTAAGGGCACCCCCGCCTTCGCCCTCGGCATCCAGGACAACTGGGTCACCCAACTCGCCCTGTACGCCCTGGTGGCCACCGACGTCTATGGCACGGACAAGGACTTCGACGCCAAGATGCAGAACGGTCAGGCCACCTTCGCCGGGTCGGCATGGGCCAACGCCATGGCCAAGTACCAGGAGATGAACAAGGCCGGCTGCTTCCAGAAGAGCCCCCTCAGCACCAGCTACGAGGCCAGCCAGACCCTGGCCGCGACCGGTAAGACGCTCGGCGTCATCCAGGGCAACTGGGTCATCGCCCTACTCAAGCAGAAGAACCCGAACGGCAAGTTCACCATGAAGGCGCTGCCGGCCACCGACAACGCGGCGAGCTTCCTCATGCCTGCCGCCGCCGGTATGGGCTACGGCGTCAACGCCAAGGCGAAGAACAAGGAACTCTCGCTCAAGTTCGTCAACTTCGTGATGTCGCCGGAGGGCATGAAGCTGTTCAACGAGGCCCAGGGCAGCCTACCGACGCTGCCCACCGCCGCCACCACCGTCGACCCGGGCCTGGCCGAACTCACCACGTACGTCAAGGACAACCGCACCGTGCCCTTCATGGACCAGCTGTGGCCGAACGCCAAGGTCCAGCAGACCATGCTCAGCGGCCTGCAGGAGGTCTTCAGCGACCAGGCCACCCCCGCCGAGGTCCTCAAGGACATGGACGCCGACTACAAGGCAGGATCATGAGAGCCGTACGCCTGATCACCGCATTCGGGCTCGCCGCGACGCTCGCCGCGACCACCGTCCTCGCCGCCACCCCGGCCGGTGCCATCGGTCCCGACGTCCGAGTCGTCGACCTGCGTGTCGATGGCCGCCCCGACCAGCCGATCGGGCTGGACAACCCGAACCCGCTGCTGAGCTGGCGCTTCGCCGAAACGCGGTCGGCGGCCGCCGACCGGCAGACCGCCTACCAGATCCAGGTCCGCGACCTCGGCCAGAATCGGCTCATCTGGGACTCGGGCAAAGTCACCTCTGCCATCCAATCCGGCGTCCGCTACTCCGGTAAGGCACTCAGCTCCCGGCAACGCCTGGCCTGGCAGGTCCGGGTCTGGGACGCCAACCGACGCGCCTCTGCCTGGAGCGCCCGATCCACCTGGGAGATGGGCCTGCTCCAGCAATCCGACTGGGGCAGCGCGAAGTGGATCGAGTATCCCGACCGCGCCGACACCCAACCGATGCCGATCTTCGCCCGCCAGTTCAGCATCGACCCACGCCGTCAGGTCAGTCACGCGCGGCTCTACCTGTCCGGCGTTGGCATGCACCTGCCGACCGTCAACGGCCGCGAGTTGAACGACGAGGTCCTCGCCCCCGGCTACTCGAACTACCAACTGTCCAGCGAGTACCGCGGCTACGACATCACCGACGAGCTTCGCAAGGGTGACAACACCGTCGGGGTCAAGCTGGGCAACGGCCCGGCGTACGTGCGGCGCAGCGTCACCAACCCGGCGGTCGGGCGTACGTCGCCGTACTCGTGGTGGCAGAGCCAGCTCAAGGGCCGCGGGGTGCTCACCGGCGACACCGAGGCCGGGGCCACCACGGTCCACCTCGACAGCGTCACCGGCTATCACGTCGGCGGCACCATCAACGTCGACACCGCGGGCGGCGGGGACAACCTGGAGTCACGGACCATCACCGCGATCGGGACGGCCGGCGCCGACGGCACCGGCATCACCTTCACTCCCGGCCTGTCCAAACCGCACTCCACCGGTGCCACGGTCACCGGCTCCGGCAACAACGTCGCCGCCAGCGATGCCAGCGCCGGAGCGGCCGTCACCCCACGGCTCATTGCACGACTTGAGGTCGCGTACACCAGCGGGGTCTCGACGGTGATCGTCTCGGACCGCGAGTGGCGCACCTCGCTGGGCCCGCTTGTCACCGACGCCTGGTATTCGGGGTCTGACCACGACGCCCGCCGCGAGCAGCCCGGATGGGACCAGCCCCGCGCTGACCTGACGGCCACCGCCAAGCGGCGTGACGGCAGCCCGGCCGGGTGGATCGCCGCCGGCATCGCACCACCGCCGAACCTCGCGACCAAGCTGGTCGGACGCACCGCCCCGCCCATCACGATCGCGGACAAGTTCACGCCGGTCGCGGTGACCAACCCGAAACCCGGCACCTGGGTGTTCGACTTCGGGCAGAACATCGTCGGCCTGCCGCAACTCACGCTCAAGCCGGGAGTGCCGGCCGGCACCACGATCCGCCTCTCCCCGGCCGAGTCCCTCGCGGCCGACGGCACCGTGGATCAAGCCTCGTTGATGGGCGGCGGTGGCAGCCGCGGCACCGACCTGTTCAACACCTACACGGCCGGTGGACTACGCGGCGGGGAGACCTGGCGGCCGGACTTCAACTATTTCGGCATGCAGTGGGTGCAGGTCACCGGCCTGCCCGATGGCTATGTGCCGACCAAGGAAACCGTCACCGGGCTGCGGGTGCAGGCGGACACGCCTCTCGCCGGCAGCGTGGTCACGTCGAACGCACGGGTCAACCGCATCCACGACATGGCTTGGTACTCGTTCGCCGGCAACATCATGTCGGTCTTCACCGACTGTCCAGGCCGGGAGAAGCTGTCCTACCCGGCGGACTACACCATGCCGATGGGCTCGATCCACCGCAACTTCGACCTGTCCGCGTACCTGCGTACCCACGAGCGGCACCTGGTCGAAGGCCAGTCGATGGCCGACACCCCGATGTTCGGCAACGTGGCCCTCAAGACCCCCGTCTACGACTGGGGCTACTCGGGCCGCTTCGGTGACGAGGTCAACTGGGGCAACGCCATCATCCTGGTACCGGGATTCCTGCGGGAGCTGTACGGCGACACCGAGACGGCGGCCCGTTACTACGAGCCGATGGTGCGTTTCGCCGACTACATCCAGCGGCAGAAGGCGGTCGGGCACATCGTCGACGCGGCCCTCGCCGACTGGGTGTCCGCCGACCAGACCTCCGGCCGGATCACCGGCACCTGGGGTTACTACCTCATGATCAGCGAACTCGCTAAGCTGGCAGAGCTGACCGGCCGTCCCGCGGACGCGCAGAAGTACACGGCGCTGGCCGCCGACATCAGGACGGCATTCAACGCGGCCTTCTACAACACGACTCTGCGCCGCTACACCACCGATGGCAACGCCGGCACCGCAGGCGCCACCCAGACAGCGCAGGCACTCGCCCTCGACGCCGGCCTGGTGCCCGACGGTGAACGGCAGCCGGTCCTCGACGCACTGGTGGAGCTCGTCTACGCGTTCCACCCGGTCGGTGACGGCCCGCACTTCAGCGGCGGCACCATCGGCATGGCACCGACCGTGCGGGCGCTGTCCGACGGCGGCCGCGACGACGTGCTGTGGGACCTCATCCAGGAAGATGAGCAGCCCAGCTACGGCTACTTCATGGAGTCCACCACCGCGAACCCGGGCGGCATGACGACCATGGGGGAGCGGTGGAACCGGGGCGACTCGAAGAACCACATGATCCTCGCCCAGATCGAGGAGTGGTTCCACGCCGGCCTGGCCGGTATCCGTGCGGCTGAGGGCACCGCCGCCTACCGCGAGCTGGTCATCCAGCCGAAGGTGGTCGGCGACCTGACGTTCGTCAAGGGCAGTTACACGACCCCGCAAGGGACGGCCCGCTCGGAGTGGACCCGTACCGGCGACCGTCTGCGGCTGACCGTCACCGTTCCGCCGAACAGCACCGCCGAGGTGTGGGTGCCCACCCTCGGCGGCACGGTGACCGGCGCTCCGCACCGCACAAAGCTCCTGCGCAGCGAGGGCGGCTATTCCGTCTACCGGGCGCCGTCGGGCACCTACACCTTCACCACCAGGTGAGGTGACGTGGCCTCCGCGCCCCGGGCGCGGAGGCCACGCCTCCATCTGCCGAGAGGACTCGCGTGAACTTCCCGGACGGCTTCCTGTGGGGCACCGCCACCTCGGCCCACCAGGTCGAGGGCGGCAACACCAACAACGACTGGTGGGACTTCGAACACCACCCCGCGTCGGCCGCGCAGACGTCGTCGGGCGACGGCATCGACCACTTCCACCGGTACGCCGATGACTTCGCGCTCCTTCGCTCCCTGGGCCACAACGCACACCGCCTGTCGATCGAGTGGTCCCGGATCGAACCGGCGCCCGGCGAGTTCAGCCGCACCGCCATCGCCCACTACCGGCGGGTCCTCACCGCGCTCGCCGACACCGGCATGACGGCCTTCGTCACCCTGCACCACTTCACCCTGCCGCGCTGGTTCGCCGCCCGGGGAGGCTGGCTCGCCCCGGACGCCATCGCCTTGTTCACCCGGTACTGCACCCGTGTCACAGCCGAGCTGGCTTCGCTGATGCCGTACATCTGCACCATCAACGAGCCGCAGATGATCGCCCTGCACGGCCACCTCGAGGGCTACCACCCGCCCGGCCTGACCAACCCGGTCCTCTGGAGACGCGTCGGCTCGGTTCTACTGGACGCACACCTCGCCGCGGTCCCTGCGATCCGCGCCGCCGGTGGCGCCCAGATCGGGTTGGCCGTGCAGCTGCCGCTGCTCGCACCGGCCCGCGACGACGATGCCTGTCGGTCTCTGCACCGGCTGATGCGCTACGAGATCGTCGACCGCTACCTCGACAACCTCGTCGGCCCCGATGGCGGTGACTGGCTCGGGGTGCAGTACTACCGCAAACAGTGGGTCGACCCCGCCTCACCCACCTGGTTCGGTGAACCGCCAACCGGCACTCCGCTGACCCAGATGGGCTGGGCCGTGCACCCCGACGGCCTGCGGGAGATGCTGCACCGCGCCGCCGCCACCGGGCTGCCGCTTTACGTCACCGAGAACGGCATTGCCACCACCGACGACACCGAACGGATCGCGTATCTGACCGCGCACCTGGCCGCCCTCGCAAAGGCCCGCGCCGAAGGCGTCGATGTGCGCGGATACCTGCACTGGTCGGCGTTCGACAACTTCGAGTGGAGCGAGGGGTACCGGCCCCGATTCGGGCTCATCGGCGTCGACGACTCATTCACCCGGTTGCCCAAACCCAGCGCCCACGTCTTCGCCCGCATCGCTCGCACCGGACAATTCCAGGAGGCCCTGTGATGACCTTCACTGAGCTGCGGCCGCAGCTGACGATCGAGGAGAAGGCCGCGCTGTGCCTGGGCTCCACCTTTTGGCACATCGCACCGGTGCCGCGCCCCGGTATCCCGGCGATCATGGTGTCCGACGGCCCCCACGGGCTGCACGAACCCGAACGAAACCCGGACCAACAGGCGTCGATCTTTCAACCTCGGTAGCTGCTCTGGTGGATGCCACCCTGCGGGGGCGTGCCGTACGAGCCCGGGAACCCGCCGCCCACCGGCCCGGTGTGCAGTACAGCGGTCGGGGCATCGGCCATGCTCCCACCGGCCGGCGCCGACAGTTGGGTCGTCGAGGGAACACCCGCGTCCGGTGCGTTCCTCCGGCGCATCACCACCAGTGCGAGCGCGCCCAGGCCCGCGGCGACCATCAAGCCGCCCAGGAGGAGGAACGGCGACGGACTGCTTCCCTCGTCGCTGACGGCTTTGAGGGTGGGCGGCGCAGCCTCGGGGGTGCCGTCGCCCGCCGCGGCGAGAGGGCTTGCCTCTGCAGTGGGCGACGGCGACGTCTTGGTGGGCGCTGCCACCGCAGAGAGGGTCAGCCGCACGGTCGCGACGTCACCGGCGCTGCCCCGTACGGTCGTGCTAGCGGTGCGGTAGCCGTCCCTGGCCGCGCGGACCGTGATGGATCCCTCGGCGATTGTCTTGGCGGCGGTCGACGTGATCGAGAACTGGCCACTGGGGCTGCTGGTCGTCCGGTATTCGTGCCCGGCGCTGTCCCGGATGGTCAGATCCACGCCGCCGATTGCCTTTCCGGCAGCGTCGCGGACCCGCCCGGAGACCCCGCTCACCCCGGCCGCCGGCTTGTCCCCGCCGGGCGACGACGTGCCCGGGCCGTGGACGTAGACCATCTTGTGGTCATAGATGTTCTGTCCGGCAAGCCGCACGCCGATCGAGATGTTGAGGCCGGTGGTCTCACCCGGGCGAGCCGCGGGGGCGACGAGCGTCGTGTCGAAGGTCTGGCTCCGGCCAGGTCCGAGCTTCGGCTCTGCCCGGCATCCGGACGTGCATCGCAAGCCACCGCCGACCACCACGATGGCCGTTTCCGCCCTGCTTCCGTTGTTGGTGACGCGGAACCGCACGCGTACCGTCTCGTTGGGTTTCACGTTCTCCGCCGACACGCTCAGGATGCGGACGGTCTCCGGGGCGGCCGTCGCGGGTGCCGCCGACACCGCGAGCGTCCCCCCGGTCAGCGTGATCAATGCGGCCGCTCGGGTCCATCGGACACATAAGCGCGTCGTCACTTCCAACCACCTTCTCCAAGAGCAGGCAACACCGGTCGATGGCGCCGCGGGCCACTATGCCCTGTCTGGAACGGATTGCGCGACCCACCTCCGACGGCTCCACGACATCGCTCCCGCCAGTCGTCCCCGCCGTCCGGGAGACCGTCAACGCCGCTCGCGGTACCCCCCACCCCGCCCCGCGACCACACCTGGTGCAGGTGCACGACCAGCTAAGGGCGCAACTCCCTCTGGCGTCTTCACGGTTGCTGCTGCGCCCGGTCGGTCTCGTCCCGTACGTCGAGTGGTACCCCGAGGTTGCGTTGCTCGCGGAAGGCAGCTTGGACGCCTGCCTGGAACCCCATCGATCTCGGGTCATGTCGGGCCAGCATGGCGGCAGTGGGCACGCACCTGCCCGTCCCGCACCTTGACCACGATGGCCTCTATGAACACCGCGGCGTAGACCTCGTTCAAGGGCTGGTGGCACGAGCCGGTCACCTCCTCGATCGCCCCGACCAGCGCGGACTGTGCATGGGGCACGGGCCCGCCGGGCCGTTGCCCGGGGCAAGCTAATCTAGATCCACAGGTCACTCGGCTGTCACACTGTCCCCACATCCGCCACCTCCCTGCCGGACCGCGACCGGGTTCGGCGTAACGCCGTGCAGGGGTATCTGAGGAGGGCCGAGCATGGGCACCGCTTGGGTGACGGCGGTGGCCTTCGTGGTCGGCGGCGTCGTCGGCGCCTCGATCATGGCGCTGAGCGTGCGCCGGACGGCCGCCGCGAGGAGCAAGGAGCTGGCGCAGCTCGAACAGTTGGTGGAGCGGCGGGCGGAGCAGGTGACCGCGCTGAGCCATGAGCTGCGGACCCCGTTGAGCATGATCAAGGGGGCGGTCGATCTGTTGCGGGAGGGCACCCCCGGACCGCTCACCGCTGCGCAGGCCCGCTTCCTACAGGTCCTGGATCAGCAGTGCACGCAGGTCATCGGGCTGTGCGAGAGCCTACTGATCCAGGCCAAGATTGAAGCCGGGTTGTTCACGCCACACCTGGAGAGGGTGGACGTGTCGGTGGTGGTGCGCGAGGTGGTGACCGCAATGCGACCGTTGTGTGTGCAGCGGCAGCAACGCATCAGCCTCGACATGCCACAGGTGATGCCGCGCATCCGGGCGGACCCGATGCTGCTGACCCAGGCGCTGACCAACCTGCTGTCGAACGCGAGCCGGTTCACCACGACCGGCGGGAATCTCGACGTGCGGGTCATGCTGATCGACAATGGCGTGGCGGTGTACGTGACCGACGACGGCGCGGGCATGAGTCAGGCGGAGCGGCAACGCCTGTTCCACCGCTTCGCCACGGGTCGGCCGTTGGCCGACGGCACCGGGCTCGGCCTGGTGATCACGAAGACCATCGTGGAACTGCACGGAGGCGAAATCATGGTGCACACGGCGTCGACCCGGGGGACCACCATCCTCCTGACCCTGCCGGACCGGTCGTGACGGGCACCGGCGAGCAGTTCGGGGGTGGGCCTACCGCGCTGGTGGTCGACGACGAGCCGCAGATGACGATCATTGTGGAGTTCGCTCTGCAGACCCAAGGCTTCACCGTCCTCACCGCCCACGACGGCGCTACCGCCCTGCACCTGCTGCGGACGCACGCGGTGGACCTCGTGGTGTTGGACGTGATGATGCCGACGATGGACGGGCTGACCCTGTGTCAGCGGATTCGGGCGCGCTCGGAGGCCCCCATCATGTTCCTCACTGCGATGTCCCAGCGTGACGATGTCATCACTGGGCTGGAGCACGGTGCCGACGACTACGTCACCAAACCGTTCCACCCGCGGGAGGTGGCGCTGCGTGCGCAGGCGTTGGTGCGCCGCCGCCGTGGCACGGGCGCCGCCATCCGGGTCGGGGCACTGGTCATCGAACCGGCTGCCCAGACCGCGACGTTGGCGCAGCATCGGCTCGACCTGCCGTTCACGGAGTTCAAGCTGCTGCACCACCTCGCGGTTCGACGGGGCGTGCCGCAGTCGTGGCAGGACCTGCTGCGGGAGGTCTGGGGCACCACGGACCTGATCGGGGGGCGCGACGTCGTGAAGTCCGCGGTGTATCGGTTGCGGTCGCGGCTCGCCGGCATACCAGGCGGATCAGCGTACGTGTGCACGCTGCGCGGGGTCGGCTACCTGATGCCCGAGATGGCTGCGGAACCTCCCACCGGGGAAAATGCGTCCTCCGCGCCGACTTGGTGACGGCGGCGTCACCAGCACTCACATCGCTGTCACCAGAGCGTCGTTCACGCGCCCTTAACGTGGCCGTCACATCGCACACATCAATTCTGGCGGCTTCAGTAAGGGAGACACGTCGTGATGACGAATAAAACACGAGGAAACCGCACACTGCTGGCGGCTGCGCTGGCGGCATCGGTGCTGCTGGGCGCGGCCGGCTGCGCCCGCGAGGGTGGTGGCGAGGCCAGCAAGGACTCCGGCGTGGCGCATGTGGTCTGCGGGGCCACCGAGGAATGGTGTGCGGCGACCACGAAGAAATTCACCGAGTCGACCGGCGTGAAGGCCGACTTCGTGCGGCTCTCCAGCGGCGAGGCGCTGGCGCGCATCAAGGCCGGTAAGGGCAACGCCGAGTTCGACGTCTGGTACGGCGGGCCCGCCGACGGATATGCCTCCGCCGGCGACGAGGGGCTCCTGGAGCCCTACGTCTCGCCGAACGCCAGTGTCATCCCGGACAAGTACAAGGACCCGCAGGGCACCTGGACCGGCGTTTACGTCGGCGCCCTGGGCTTCTGCAGCAACAACAAGCTGCTGGCGGAGCGGGGCCTGGAGGTTCCCGACTCGTGGACGGACCTGCTCGACCGGAAACTCGCGAAGGACATCGGCATCGCGCACCCGTCGACGTCGGGCACCGCGTACACGGCGCTCTGGACGCAGGTGCAGTTGGCCGGCGGCGACGAGACCAAGGCGTTGGACTACATGCGCAAGCTGCACCCGAACGTGCTGCAGTACACCAAGTCGGGTTCGGCCCCCGGTCAGATGACGGCCCGCGGTGAGGTCGCGGTCGGGATCATCTTCGCGCACGACTGCGTGGCCACCATGGAGGCGGGCTTCCCCGACCTGAAGGTGAGCTTCCCGACGGAGGGCACCGGGTACGAGACCGGCGGTGTCGCCCTGGTGACGAACGCCAAGAACCCGACCAGCGCCCGCAAGTTCGTCGACTGGGCCCTCACCACCGAGGCCCAGGAGGTCGGCCCGAGCGTCAAGGCGTACCAGTTCCCGACGAACCCGAACGCGAAGGTCTCGGAGAAGGTCGTCCCGCTCGCCGGCATCAAGATGGTGGAGTACGACGCGGTGGCGGCCGGTAAGGCGAAGTCGGCGCTCAACAAGCGGTTCGACACCGAGGTTGCGCAGGCGCCGAAGTCATGACCCTCTTGTCGGCTGATCCCGGGGTGGTCACACCCACCCCACCCGAGGTGATCGCGCCCCGACGGCGGCGCCGTCGGCTCGGCGCAGGGCTGCGGGTCCTGGTCGGGGTCTGCGCGGCGGTGGTGGTGCTCGGTGCGGCGGTCCCGCTCGTGGCGGTGCTGGCCACGGCCTTCGCGCCGGACGCGCTGCCCCGGTACGTCGAGTTCTTCACCTCCTCCGTCGACCTGGGCATCCTGCGTAACACGTTGGTGCTCGGGGCGCTGGTCGGGTTCTTCGGTACCGCCCTGGGGTTCCTGTTCGCGTTCGTCCAGGCCCGACTGGACGTGCCAGGTAAGAAGATCCTGCACGTCATCGCCCTGATGCCGATCGTCAGCCCACCGTTCGCGGTGGCTACCGCCACGGTGGTGCTGTACGGCCGGCGCGGTGTGATCAGCAACGGCGTGTTCGGGCTGGAGTACGACATCTACGGCCTCGACGGCCTGGTGATCGTGTTGTCGCTGTCGCTGTTCCCGGTGGCGTACCTGGGCCTGCTCGGCATGATGCGGGGCCTGGATCCGGCGCTGGAGGAGGCGGCGATGAACATGGGCGCCAGCCGCTGGCAGATCATGCGCCGGGTGATCCTGCCGCTGCTGGCTCCGGGGCTCGTCGCCCCGTTCCTGCTGCTGTTCGTGGAGGCCATCGCCGACCTTGCCAATCCGCTGGTGCTCGGTGGTGACTACACGGTGCTGGCCAGCCGCGCCTACCTGGCGGTCACCGGTGAGTACGACACCACCAGCGCCGCCGTCTACTGCGTGATCCTGCTGGTGCCGTCCCTGGCCATGTACTTCGGCCAGCGGTGGTGGCTCAACCGCAAGGTGCGCACCACCATCACCGGTCGACCGTCCGGTTCCGTGCATCTGGTCACCGGCTGGAGCCGGTGGCCGGTGTACGCCCTGGCGCTGTTCGCCGCCGCGATCATCGTGAGCATCTACAGCACGGTCATCCTCGGCTCGGTGACCAAGGTGTTCGGCGTGGACAACACGTTCACTCTCGAGTACCTCAAGGAGGTACTTGTCGGGGTGGGAGTGGAGGCCGTCCTCGACACGTTGACCTTCGCGGTCATCGCCACTCCGATCGCCGCCATCCTCGGACTGGTCATCGCCTGGCTGGTGGTTCGCCACCTGCGCCGTACCGCCTGGCTGCTTGACCTCGGCGGCACGTTGGGTGTCGCCGTGCCGGGCACCGTGCTGGGCATCGGCTTCGTCCTCGCCTACCGGCCGGAGCGGTACATCGGCGACTACCTGGTGTTCCCCAGCCTGGTGGGCGGCAGCGCCGTCGCCGCTGGCGCGGCGGCCATCGTCGTGGCGTACGTGATCCGTAGCGTGCCGGCGGGGCAGCGGACGGCGGTCGGTGCGCTGACACAGTTGCATCCGCAGATCGAGCAGGCGTCGACCGACCTCGGTGCCAACTCGCTGCAGACGTTCCGTTGGGTGACCCTGCCGTTGATCAAGCCGGCCCTGCTCACCGGGCTCAGTTACAGCTTCGCCCGCAGCATGACCTCCGTGTCGACCATCGTGCTGCTGGTCACCCCCGAAACGAAGATCATCACCTCGCAGGTGCTCAGCGCCGCGAGCACCGGCCGGTACGGGGTGGCATTCGCCTACTGCACGGTGCTGACCGCGCTCGTCCTGGTCGCCTTCGCGATCATCCGACTGCTCGTCGGTGGGGGCGTCGCACTGCACCGCACCGCCAAGTCTGAAAGGTCCAAATGATGACCGTCGCCGCGCCCGCCGAGGCCGCTGCGCTCGCACTCGCCGGACGTGGTGAGGCCAGCACCGGACGCCTGCAACTCGAGGGTCTGACCAAGCGTTTCCGGAGCCGTACGGGGGACGTCACCGCAGTCGACAGCGTCTCGCTCGACGTCCTGCCGGGGGAGTTCATCACCCTGCTGGGCCCGTCGGGCTGCGGCAAGACCACCACGCTGCGCATGGTGGCCGGTTTCGAGGACGCCACGAGCGGGAGCATCCTGCTCGACGGCAAGGCCATCGACGACATGCCGCCGCAGCGTCGACCGATGGCGATGGTGTTCCAGAGCTACGCCCTGTTCCCCCACATGACCGTCGCGGAGAACATCTCGTACGGCCTGCGGCTACAGCGGCGTAGCAAGGCCGACATCGCCGAGGGAATGCGGATGGCGGTGACCAGCATGAACCTCGTCGGCCTGGAGAACCGCAGCCCGCACGAGCTCTCCGGCGGCCAGCAGCAGCGGGTCGCGTTGGCCCGGGCACTGGTGGTCCAGCCGAAGGTGCTGTTGTTCGACGAGCCGCTGTCGAACCTGGACGCGAAGCTGCGCGACGCCATGCGGGCCGAGATCCGCCGCATCCAGAAGATGTTCGGGATCACCAGCATCTACGTCACCCACGACCAGGACGAAGCGATGAGCATGTCCGACCGGATCGTGGTGATGAACAAGGGCAAGGTCGAGCAGGTGGCGACGCCCGGCGAGATCTACGCCCGCCCGGCCAGTGTCTTCGTGGCGGACTTCATCGGTCGAGCCAACTTCATCGAGACGGTGCCGGAGAGCATCGCCGACGGTGAGGCGACGGTGACGGTGCTCGGCCGGCGGCTGAGCGTGCCCGCCCACTCGACGGTGACGGCCGGATCGGTGGACGCGTACCTCATGGTCCGTCCCGAGACGGTGACGTTGTCCCCGGTCACCGACGGTGGGACCGGCATGGGCGTGGTGCTGCGGTCGACGTTCCACGGACCGAGCATCGACTACGAGGTGGAGACGACCGGCGGCACCGTCACGGTGACCGAGTCGGGCAAGGACTCCCGGGAGGCACTGGCCGAGGGCACCCACGTGGACGTGGCCATCGCTGCGGACCGGGCGTACCTGCTCAACCGGGAATGAGCCTGTGGCGGCCCGCCGGCCATCCACGCATTGTCGGCGGGCCGTCACTACGAGTCAATTGATGGATCAAGGTTCGCGGCGGGGGAGTGATTGGCACAAGCCAGCAGCACACGGAGCAGACCCCGGGCCGATGAGGTGGGCCGGGCGGTACAGCCGTCCAGGCAGAGTCGACACTGGTGACGGGGCGCACCGGCGCAAGAGCGGTGCGGCAACGGCGCCACCCGCGCCGTGCCCCTTCCAGTTGATGCCATCCCGACTTTCGGCGCCTGGTGGACTCGTTGTCCAAGCGGAGCCGGCCTGGCTGGACAACATCGGCATACGCCCGAAGCAGGCCGTCATGCTCGGGAGGACGAGAGCGCTTCCGCGATCATTCGATGGCCCTGGGCTTCGAATGGTTCGTCGCCCACTCGGTGGGCCCAGACGGCCGTGCCTATCGCCGCGCGGACCCGGTCGCGGCGCCACGCGCCCGCCTCACGGGGATCGGCCCCGTACCCGTCTAAGAACGCCGTTTCGAGGTTCGGGTTGCGGCTGAAGTCCTGGACGGCCAGCCGGGCGAAATCCGTGGATGCGGGACGCATGGCCGCACGCCCGAAGTCGATGATGCCGACGACGTCGTGGTGGACGAGCCAGTTTCGGGGCTGCCAGTCCCCATGGGTGGGTACCAGGGCCGCGGGCGGCGTCGACCAGGTCGCGATCTCGGTTCGTAGCCGCTCCGCGGTGGCCGAGGCGATCCGGTGTGGTTGGCGGAGCCACGCCAGTGACTTCTCGTTCTCGCGCCCCTCGTAGTCGTCGTCCACGACGACACTCTGCGCGTGCAACAGGGCCAGCAACTCGCCCGCCTGCCGATAGACGGCCGGGTCGTCGGCGTACGTGCTGCCGAACACCGGTTCACCAGGCAGGTACCGGGTCACCAGGATCTTCGCGTCCGCGTTGCCGTGCGCCAGAGTCGGAGCGCATCCCCTGCTGGTCCAAGGGCGCAACCAGTTGAGGTGGGCATGGAGTTCCCGCTGGATGTGGTGGTCGTCCGCGCCGCCGGCCTTGACGATGAATCGTGATCCGGAGCGGGTCATCTCGACGACGGTGGTCGTCGTCAAGCCCCAACTGTGGTCCCTCTCGACGGTCGCGTTCGGCAACCACTGGTCCACCAACGCCCGCTGCTGCGGGGAGAGGTCCCCGAGCGCAGCGGTCACGGCCGGAATTATACGACTGAGCGCGGTGACTCTTTGGGGGATACAGTCAGCCGCCATCAAGTCCCCTGATCGAGGAGAGTTCCATGTCAATCCAGGCATTTCTCTACGTCGTCGCCGTCATTCTCATCGTGCTCGCCGCCCTGCCGCTGCCCACCCGGGGCGTCTCGCTCGCGCTTCTCGGTGCGGCCTGCGCCCTGCTCGCCTACGCCTGGCCGGTGATCACCAACTGATGTCCGGGTGGGCCACCCGTGCGCGGGCGTTGCCCGCCCGAGTCGCCAGATGCCGCCCGATGAAGGCGAGGTCGGCTGGATTCATCTGCTCGCGGCTGCCGAGCAGCCCGATGTGCAGCTCCGCGACGGACGCGTACGCCTGCCGAACGTTGATCCTGTCCGCCCCGGCACTGCACGAGTCACCGGAGCGGGTGCGTACGTCCATGAAGGTCTGCACCCTCGTCGACGACCTGCCCCCCTGCTCCGGCCGTGGCGCGCCCGCCTCCACTCAACCGTGAAACTACCCGGCTGCGGTCGTGCGGCGGTCACCACGGCGAGCGACACGACAGGACGGTCGCTGCGTTACGCCCGTTTGTCGGACCGGCACGTTGGGAACAGAAAGACCATGGCGAATGAACGGGTCAAGTCTGTCGGTGGCTACCTCATGCGATTTCTCGGCGGAGTGGCAGTCATCATTGGCCTTCTGGGGATCTTCTCCAGTCTGGCTGAGGGCAATCTCGTCGGGATCATCCTCTGCGTCGTCTTCATTGCCGGCGGGGCGTTCATGCTCAAGCGCTCGGGTGGGGCCAGCCCGTCCACGACAGGCAGCACTCGCTGAGGCCCGAACGGCCAGGGACTGTTCAGCGTCCAAGCTGGTCGCGCGAGCGACCGCCTTCTGCCTCGAAGCCGGCCGGCTTTGTGTCCTCTCGTCGCGTCACAAGCGCGGCGGCATTGTCGTCGCGTGGCAGGGAATCCGCCACCAGCTCCGTTCATGCCCCCACACCCTCGCGCTCGCCCGGCAGCCGGCTGGTCAACGGGTCGGGGCTCCGATTGCCGATGTTGTAAGCGCCAAACTCTATGGCGCTTGGCCCTGCCACGCCGGGGTGGACCGGGCAACTGTCCCCTGTTCGCGGGGCTTGGCCGCGTCCCCACAGCGCGCGGATGATCCGGGGCAGCTACACAACGGCGAGCCGAGCGCGGAGCAGCATGACTGGGGCAACGAGAACCGAATATCCGACCGGGCCGGACGTCGAGCACCGTGCGTCCGAGGAGCTCAGCCAGCGCAGCCAGTTCGTCCGGGCCTTCGTCGAGCACGCGGCCGCGCGCCCGGCGAGTGAGCGGATGACCGTCCGGCTGCCGACGCTGATCACCGTGACCGCGCTGGTAGCGGTGGGCGCCGTCGTCGTCGGAGTGTTCTGGAACCTGCTCAAACCGATCAGCCCCGCCCAGAAGGCGGCCTTCAAGGGCAAGGCGCCGGCCAGCTCCGCCCCGCCGCCGGTCACGGGCTTCACCGCGGTCGCCGGCTGGGACTGCGAGGCGCGTGCCGACCGCGGTTTCGACGCCCAGGGCCGCACGGGGGAGTGGCGGACGATCGGCGCCGGCGGCTGGAAGGAGGACGGCTGCCGCGGCACGTCCGCGACGCTGCCCCTGCCCACCGCGGAGCAGACCGGAGCGCAGACGTCGACATGGTCGTTCAGCACCGGCGAGCGCATCACCTCCTGCCAGGTCAGCGTCTATGTGCCGGCGGTGCCCGGAACCACACTCGCCAACCGCGTCAAGTACACGATCACCACCGGCACCTCCGGCACGGCGTACGCCAACTTCACCATCGACCAGCACAAGGCCGCCGGCACCTGGGTGGGCGCCGGCACCTTCCCGGTAAACCGCAACCAGATCGCCGTGCGGCTCGACGCGAAGGACGCCTCCGGAGCCAAGCAGGCGCGGATCGTCCTGGCCCAGACGCGGGTGAACTGTGCGTCCTGAGGTGGCCGCGGCCAAGATCGAACGGGTCTCCACCCGGGCGTGGAGCCGGCACCGCACGATCAGTGCGGCCGTGCGCGCCGCCAAGCCGGGCACGGTCGTGGCGGTGGCGGCCGGCACCTACCGCGAGTGCCTCGTGCTGGACGGCACGGTCACCGTCATGGCAGAGAACGCGGACGGTCTGGTCGAGCTGGTCGCGGCCGAAGGGCCTGCCCTGCTGGTACGCGCCGGCACGTGCACCGCGCGCGGCCTGACGATCCGCGGCGATGTCACAGTCACCTCCGGGCACCTGAACCTGGAGGACTGCCGGGTCGACGCCGGGTCGGTGCAGCTCACCGGCCGTGCCACGGCCCGGCTGACCGGCTGCTCGGTGGACGGCGCGGAGGACGTCGCGGTGGGCGTGGCCGACGGGGCCAGGCTCGATGCGGAACGGCTGCGGGTGACCGGAGCAGCGGTGGCCGCGACCGGGTCGGCCGTGCTCACCCTCACCGACGCCGTGCTCACCGACACCCCGGGGGTCGCGGTCCGCCTCGCCGGGTCCGCCTCGGCCGTGCTCACCGGTTGCGACATCGGCGGAGCCGCCGACGCCGGCGTGGAGGTCCGCGACGCCAGCGTGCTGCGCCTGTCCGGCAGCCAGGTGCACGACGTCGGCGGCGACGGCGTCCGCGTGCTCGGCAACCTGCCCGGCGACCGCGTCTGGTGGGCGTCCGTGCGGCCCGGCCGCGCCGACGACCACGAGATCGCCGAGCCGCCGGAGGGCGCCGGCGTCGTCGTGCGTAACTGCGAGATCAGCCGCACCGGCGCGGCCGGGCTCGTCGCCGGCGGCACCTCCGGCACGCTGCTGGTGGACAGCACCGTCAGCCGGGCCGGCACCGCCGGGGTGCTGGCCGCCCAGCACAGCCTGCTGGGCGTACGCAATTCCACAGTGACCGACAGCGTGCAGACCGGGCTCGTCCTGCGCGACGACGCCGAGGTTCGCTGGACCGGCGGCGCGCTGAGAACCGCTGCCGCCAACGGCGTCTTCGCGGTCGGCGCCAGCCGGCTGCTGATGCGCGACAGCGCCGTGACCACCTGCGGATTCACCGCGGTGCACCTGACCGGCACGGCGGCGGTCACCCTGCTCGGCGTCACCGTCGAGGGCACCTCCGAGCTGGGGGTGCGCGCTTCCGGTGCGGCGATCCTGCATGTGCGCGGCGGCCGGGTCGAGCGGGCCGCGCTGGGCGGCATCCAGATCGACGACACCGCCGACGCCCAGCTGCGGGGGCTGACCGTGGCCGGGTGTCACACCGGCGTGCGGATCGACACCCCGCACCGGCCGCTGCTGCAGGACTGCGTCATCCGCGACATCGCCCAGACCGGAGTGGAGGTCGCGGCCGGTGCCGCGCCGACGATCACGCGGACCGTCGTACGCGGCTGCGGCGCCGCCGGCATCTTCATCGATATCGACGCCGAGCCGATGCTCGACGACTGCGAGGTCGCCGAGATCGGTGGCAGTGGGGTAGCCGTCTGGACCGGCGCGCGCCCGTCGATGCGGCGACTGACGGTCACCGACACGAAGAAGAACGGCATCTACTTCGGAACGGGCGCGCACGGCAGCATCGCCGACTCGACGTTCTCCCGGACCGGGTATCCCGCCGTCTACATCGGCGACGACGCCGACCCGGCGTTCCACAGGTGTGCGGTACACGAAGCCGACGAGGACGTCAGCCAGGGTGACCGGGCGTCGGCGACCTTCACCGAATGTCACAGCTCGGGGGTCGGCGCGGCGCGCTGGCCCTCGGTCGCCGTGCCGGCGACGGTCGGTGCCCCGGCGACGGTCGCCACCTCGGCGGCCGGAATCGCCCTCCAGTCCGACGCCGTCGAGCTGCAGCCGCTCCTCGACCAACTCGACGAGCTGATCGGGCTAACCCGCGTCAAGCAGGACGTCGGGACGATGGTCAAGCTGATGCACCTGGTGAAACGGCGCCGCGAGGCCGGCCTGGCACCCCCGCCGATGTCCCGGCACCTGGTGTTCGCCGGCAACCCCGGCACCGGCAAGACGACCGTCGCCCGGCTCTACGGTCAACTGCTCGCCGCGTTGGGCATGCTCAGCAGCGGCCACCTCGTCGAGGTCGACCGCGGCATGCTCGTCGGCGAGTACGTCGGGCACACCGCACCCAAGACCCAGGCCGCGTTCGAGCGCGCGCTCGGCGGGGTGCTGTTCATCGACGAGGCGTACGCGCTGGTGCCCGAGGGGCAGGGCGGCGACTTCGGCCGCGAGGCGATCTCCACGCTGGTCAAGCTCATGGAGGACCACCGCGAGGAGGTCGTCGTCATCGTGGCCGGCTACCCCGACCTGATGCGCCACTTCATCGCTGCCAACCCGGGTCTGTCGTCCCGGTTCTCGCGCACCCTGACCTTCGACGACTACTCCGAGGTCGACATGGTCCGGATCGTCGCTAAACAGGCCAAGGACCACGACTACCGGCTCTCCGACGGCGCCCGGGACCGAGTGGCCGAGTTCTTCGCCACTGTCGACCGCGGCGAAGGCTTCGGCAACGGCCGGTACGCGCGCAAGGTCTTCCAGGCGATGACCGAGCAGCACGCCGGGCGCATCAGCACCCTTGACAATCCCACGGACGAACAGCTCAGCACGCTGGAAGCCGCCGACCTGACCGACGTCGACTTCGACGTCCGAGGCTGAGGAGCCTGATGAGCCGCCTGGCCTTCCACCGGCCCGCCCGAATGCTGTTGCCACAGCTGCCGGAGCAGACTGTGACCCTGCCCAGCCCGCCCGAACCGCCCCAGGACAACCAGGCGAACTCCGCGTGGACGCTGGTTCTGCCGCTGCTGAGCAGCGTCGGCATGGCCGCGTACATGATCACGTTTGGCAAACCCGCGCTGATCATCATCGGTGTGCTGTTCTTCCTGACCTCCGCCGGCGCCGTCATCGCGATGCGGATGCAGCAGCGCAGCAACAACGGCCGCACCGCCCGCAAGCAGCGCATCCGCTACCGTAGGCACCTCGCGCTGGCCCGCGACCAGGCCCGCGAGGTCGCCCAGGCCCAGCGGACTGTCGCGACGCTCGCCGACCCCGACCCGCGGCGGCTCTGGTCGATCAGCATCAACCGGCATCGCGTGTGGGAACGACGCCAGGAAGACGCCGACTTCCTGCGGGTCCGGATCGGGCACGGCACGGTACGGCTGGCCACCCCGATCGAGCTCGACCCCAAGATGGACCCGCTGGGCGATTACGACTGGGACTCCATGCAGGCGGCACACCGGCTGATCGACCGGATGGGCTACCTCGACAACCAGCCGATGACCATCGACGTCGGCAACGCCGGAGTCATCAGCGTCCTCGGCGAGCCGGCCCACACCGATCTGCTGACCCGGGCCCTGCTGTGCCAGATCGCGGTCCTGCACGCCCCCGACGACGTCACCCTGGTGGTCGAGACCGGCGGCGCCGACCACTGGGAATGGGCCAAGTGGTTGCCGCACACCTTCGAGCCGGACGCCCGCAGTGACAGCGGATCGGTGTCGCTGGTCGCCGAGGACCCCGACGTCCTGACCGCCTTCCTGCAGGCCGAACTCATCCGGCGCACCGAACTCCAGACCACCCGGCGCAATGGGTTCAGTGGCGATCGCCCCGCCACCAAGCAGCGGCGGTTGGTAGTGCTCTTCACCGGATTCGCGCCATTCTCCGAATGGGGTCGCTCCGACCTGATGGCCGCCCTGCTCGCCGGGGCAGGGCCCCAGCTCGGCCTCACTCTGATCTTCTGCGGCGACCGGGAGCTGGACGAACCCAGCCGGGTCGACCTGCGGATCCGCTTCGACGACGCCGGGAATGTGGTCACCGAAGGACGCCGCGAACTGGTCGTCACCCCGGCGTTGCGCTGCCGCCCCGACGACGTGTCGCCGTTGCTGGCCGAGCTCATCGCGCGCAACCTCGCACCGCTGCGGCTCAGCGACGAACGCGACCAGGTCCTCACCCGCACCCGCTCGCTCAGCGAGATGATCCTCGGCACGGACCCCGGTCGCGGCGACGTCACCAGCCGATGGGTCACCGCCGGCGACCCGCGGATGCTGCGTGCACCGATCGGGGTGGACGGCGACGGCCAGACCGTCGTGCTTGACATCAAGGAATCCGCGCAGGGCGGCTCCGGGCCGCACGGCCTGATCGTCGGCGCCACCGGATCCGGCAAGAGCGAACTGCTGCGTACGATGGTCACCGGCCTCGCGCTGACGCACTCGCCGGAGCTTCTCAGCTTCGTCCTCATCGACTTCAAGGGCGGTGCGGCGTTCGCGCCGCTGCAAGGCCTGCCCCACGTCTCCGGGCTGATCACCAACCTCGCCGACGACGCCGCCATGATCGACCGGGTGCTCGCCGCCCTCATGGGCGAACAGCAGCGCCGTCAGCGGATCCTGCGTGACGCCGGCAACTTCGACACCGTCCGCGAATACCAGATGCGCCGCGCGGCCGGCGCCGAGGCAGCCGACGGCACCCCGCTCGAACCGCTGCCCACGCTGCTCATCGTGGTCGACGAGTTCGGCGAGCTGCTCTCCGGGCGCCCCGAGTTCGCCGAGCTGTTCGTCCAGATCGGCCGTGTCGGCCGCAGCCTCGGCATGCACCTGCTCATGGCCACCCAACGGCTCGAGGAGGGCAAGCTGCGCGGACTGGACTCGCACCTGTCCTACCGGATCTGCCTGCGCACCTTCAGCGCCGCCGAGAGCCGAACGGTCATCGGCACCACCGACGCATACAAACTCCCCCCGATCCCCGGCTCGGCGTACCTGAAAGTGGACGAGTCGATCTACCAGCGGTTCCGGGTCGCCCACGTCTCCGCCCCCTACGTCAGCGCGGAGGAACGGTTCAGCGCCGGCCGCGGCGACGGCGCGCTGCTGCCGTTCGACCTGCGCACCTACACCTCGATCGCGCAGGAGACCGACGAGCCGGAACTCAGCGCCCGGCCCGGCCCGACCGAGCTGAAGATCGTGGTGGACCGGCTGACCTCGGTCACCAGCCCCGCGCACCAGGTGTGGCTGCCGCCGCTGCCCGCTGCGCTCGCCCTCGACCACCTGATCGGCCGGCCCTCCGTCCAGGAGAAACGCGGCTACTCCGCGCACGTCTGGCCGCTGTCCGGGCGCCTCGCCGTGCCGATCGGCCTGCTCGACCTGCCAATCAGACAGGACCAGGAAACGCTGGTCATGGACTTCGGCGGCGCGCACGGGCACCTCGCCGCCGTCGGCGCGCCACGGACCGGGCGCAGCTCGCTCCTGCGCACGATCATGCTCGCCGGAATGCTCACCCACACCCCCGAGGAGATGCGGTTCTACTGCATCGACTTCGGCGGCGGGACACTTCACCCGTACGCGGCGGCACCGCACGTCGGCACGGTCGCCGGTCGCGCCGAACCCGAACTGGTCAGCCGCACCTTCGCCGAGATGCGCGCACTGATCGTCGAACGGGAACGCACCATGCGCGCCAAGGGCATCGAGACCTTTGCAGACCTCGACGCCCCGCACGTCTTCCTGATGATCGACAACTGGGGTGCGCTGCGCACCGAGTTCGAGGGCGCCGAGGCCGCGGTCAACGAGATCGCCGCGCGCGGCCTGGGCGCCGGAGTGCACCTGGTGCTCACCTCCGGACGCTGGAACGACATCCGGCCCGCCCTGCGCGACAGCATCGGCACCCGCATGGAGCTGCGCCTCAACGACCCCAGTGAATCCGACGTCAACCGCCGCATCGCTGCCCGGGTGCCCTCCGGGGTACCGGGCCGCGGCATCAGCGCACCGGGCATCTTCTTCCAGCTCGTGCTGCCCCGCCTCGACGGCGTCGACTCCGCGGACGGGCTGCGCGAAGCCCAGGAGGACATCATCGCCCGGATCGCCGAGCACTGGACCGGTCCCGCGGCACCCCCGGTCCGGCTGCTGCCACAGCGCATCACCGTCACCGAACTGCCCGCCCTGGCCGCCGCCACCCCCGAGACCGTGCCGATCGGCGTCGCCGAGAACGACCTGCGCACCGTCGGGCTCGACCTCACCACCGGCGAACCGCACTTCCTCATCTACGGCGACGCCGGGTCCGGCAAGAGCACCCTCTTGCGTACGTGGCTGACCGGGCTCACCGAACGCATTTCCCCGTACGACATGCGGGTGGTCCTCTTCGACTACCGCCACTCGCTCATGGACGCCGTGGGACCCGACCACCTCGGGGCGTACGCCGGTGACGCCGAGAGCGCACAGGTCTACGTCCAGAACGTCGTCGACAAACTCAAGGAACGGATCCCGCCGCCCGGCATCACCCCCGCCCGGCTCAAAGCCCGCGACTGGTGGGAAGGAACGGAAATCTACGTCGTCGTCGACGACTACGACCTGCTCGCCGGCGGCCCGCAGGCGGTGCTCGCCCCGCTCGTACCGTTCATCCCGCAGGCCCGCGAGGTCGGCCTGCACCTCGTCCTCGCCCGCCGGGTCGCCGGCATGGTCCGCTCCGGAATGTCCGACCAGCTCGCCAGCCGCATCCGCGACATGGGTTGCGGCGGCATCGTACTCTCCGGCGACCACCGCGAAGGCGTCATCCTCGGCGACGAACGCGCCGCCCAGCGCCCGCCCGGCCGCGGCGTCCTGGTCCGGCGCGGCCACCCCAACCAGCTCATCCAGACCGCCGTTCCCGTGCCGGCGCTCGAACCCGTCAACTGAAAGGCCGTCGCATGGCGAACGAACACACCCGTGTCACCGTGGTGGGCACCTACCGCAGCGTCGACATCGCCCTGCCGTCGCTCAGCCCGGTGGGGGAATACACCCCACGCCTCGCCGAGATCTGCGGCCAGGACGGCTCCGACCAGCTACCACCCGTCTGGTCACTGGCCCGCGCCGACACCGGGCCGTTCGCCCTCGACACCGCACTGCTGCAGGCCGGCGTCGTCGATGGCGAGGTGCTCTACCTGTACGACCTCGCGGGGGGCACGATCGACGTCCCCGACGTCAAAGACATCGACGAGGCCGTCGCCGAGGAAACCGAACAGCTACGCCGCGACACCGTCCACCCCGGGCCCGTCGTGCTCGCCCTTGGCCTCATCCTGCTGATCGCGGCGGCCGTCCTGCTCTCGCTGCGTTACCGCACCGACACCGGCGCGGCAGTGGGGCTCACCGTCGTCGGCATGGCCCTGCTCGGCACCGCCTGGGGTCTGCGCCAACGGCAGACCGCGGTGCCGGTCGGCCTCGTGCTGACCGTCGCGCTCACCGCCGTACCCTGCCTCGCCGGCGCCGGTCTGCTCATCGCCCGCGGCCTCGGCGGCAGCGGCTGGGCCTGGGGCGGCGCCGCCATCGGCGCCAACACCGCGATGCTCATGGTGATCGCGATGCTGCCCGAAACGATCTTCGTCGCGGCCGAGGTCTCTCTGCTCGTGGGGTGTCTGACCGTCGCCCTCACCGCCGGCCTGGAAGCCGATGGTGTCGAATCCGCCGCGATCGCCGCCACGGTCGCCACCGGAATGCTGGCCCTCGGCCGCCGCCTCGCCGCCCTCATCACGGCCTGGACGCCCGTGCGGCCCATCCCCGAGCTCGTGCACACTTCGGCCCGGATCCTGCCCGTCGTGCTGGCCGGTCCGGCCCTCACCCTCGCCGTGGCCGTGCCCGTGCTGGCCCTCTCCGGACGCCGGTTCGCCGTGATCCTCGCCGTCTTCATCTGCATCGCCGTCGCCGCCCGGGCACGCGGGGCGGCGTTCACCACCGAGCTCTACCTGCTCGGCGGGGCGGCAACCATCGGCGTCTTCGGGCTGCTGGTCGCGGCAGCGCGCGCGTTCGCCACCTCCGGCGGTGCGGCAGCGTTCATCCTGCTCGGGGCGGGACTGCTCGTCGTCGCGGCCGGAGTCGCGATGAGCGTGTTCATCCCGCCGGCCAAACCACACGGACCCGGCCCCAAACCGCCGATCCGTCGCAGCCGCGCCGAAGCGCTCGGCGTCCTCGCGGCGATCGTCATCGCGCCGCTGACCATGGGCGTCTTCGGCGTCTTCGGCCACCTGATGATGGTGGGACGCACGATCTTCTAGCGCCTCTAGCTCTTCACGGACGTCAAGTGGCCGAGCTCGATCGCGCGGCGGGTCAGCTCGGCCTTGTTGTTGGCGTTCAGTTTCGCGCGGATCCGCTTCGCGTACGTGTTGACCGTCGCCTGGGAAAGGCCCATCCGCGTGGCGATCTGCGAGTGCGTGAAGCCGGACGCAATCCATCGCAAGGTCTCGACCTCGCGCGGTGCGAGCCCGCCCTGCTCGTCGAGGGGAGAACCCGGCAATTCGGCCGGGAACCGGTCCGCCAGCCGCGGGCACAGGTAGAAACCACCCTGCGCGGTCACCCGCATAGCCTCCCGCACCGCCTCCTGCTCCGCGAGTCGGCTCACGCAGCCGCGCGCCCCCGCCCGGACCGCCGCCATCAGCCCCGGGCGGCCCGTCCAGTCGGCGCTGACGAGCAGATGCCCGAACGGCGCGGCCCCGCGGACCAGCCCCAGCGTCGACGCATCCGGCTCCGCCGCATCCAGAATCACCAAGTCGTACGTCGCACCGGCCGGCAGATGCGTCAGCGCAGCCACCGCCGCAAGCACCCGCAGATCCGGATCGTCGCCGGCCAGCTTTTCCAGGCCGGCTCGCCAGATCGGCTGATCCGCCACGACAGCGACTTCGAACATTGCTACCTCCCAGGCCAGGTCCCGCCTTAGAACGGTTGAAAGCCCGCGCCGGTTCGAGGACGTCGCAAAGTTCCTCCCAAAACATCCTCCGACGTCCCCGAACAAGTGTCTTGCCGTCTGCTCGGTAATCGCTTCTAGTCTCGAAGCGCATCCCCGCCGCCAGTCGAGGAGATCGACGTGCCCACCGAGACCAGCGCCGACGGCACCGTCGTCGATTACGACAGCAACGGCCGCCCCGTGCGCCAGCAATTCCCCGATGGAACCGTCTTCGACGGCTTCACCGCCGACGGCAAACCCACCCACGCGATCCTCCCGGGAAACCAGGACGTCTCCATCACCTACGGCGGCGACGGCTCCAGCACGTGGTCGTATGCCGATGGCACGAAGGTGTCGCGAGACTCGTCGGGTGCCTTGAGTCACCAGAGCACGTCTGATGGGGCGTCGTTTGATCGGTTCACGGCTGATGGCAGGCCGACGCATGGCAGTGTGCCGGGGGCGGATGGGCAGCCGGCGCAGGATGTGTCGATTGCGTATGGCGGTGATGGGTCGAGTACGTGGTCGTATGCCGATGGCACGAAGGTGTCGCGAGACTCGTCGGGTGCGTTGACCCAGCAGAGCACGTCTGATGGGGCGTCGTTTGATCGGTTCACGGCTGATGGTCGGCCGACGCATGGCAGTGTGCCGGGG
>NZ_JBEXGR010000002.1:461400-474437 GCF_040607415.1 Micromonospora sp. NPDC005291 | reverse complement strand
CGCAGGATGTGTCGATTGCGTATGGCGGTGATGGGTCGAGTACGTGGTCGTATGCCGATGGCACGAAGGTGTCGCGAGAATCGTCGGGTGCGTTGAGTCACCAGAGCACGTCTGATGGGGCGTCGTTCGACCGGTTCACCGCCGATGGTCGGCCGACGCATGGCACGGTGCCGGGGGCCGATGGGCAGCCGGCGCAGAGCGTGGACATCACCTATGGCGGTGACGGCAGTAGCAGTTGGGCCTACGCCGATGGCACGAAGGTTGACCGGGATGCTGCTGGTGGCATCACGCGTGAGGCGACCTCTGATGGGGCGTCGTTCGATCGGTTCACGGCCGATGGCAAGCCGACGCATGGCACGTTGCCCGGCGTGGACGGGCAGCCGCCGCAGGCGGTGAACATCACCTACAGCGGTGACGGGTCGAGTACGTGGACCTATGCCGATGGCACGAAGGTTGACCGCAACGCCGCTGGTGACATCACGCATGAGACGACCTCTGATGGGGCGTCGTTCGACCGTTTCACGCCTGAGGGCAAGCCGACGCATGGCACGGTGCCGGGGGCCGATGGGCAGCCGGCGCAGAGCGTGGACATCACCTATGGCGGTGATGGCAGTAGCAGTTGGGCCTACGCCGACGGCACGAAGGTCGATCGGGATGCTGCTGGTGGCATCACGCGTGAGGCTACGTCTGATGGGGCGTCGTTTGATCGGTTCACGGCTGATGGTCGGCCGACGCATGGCAGTGTGCCGGGGGCGGATGGTCAGCCGGCGCAGAGCGTGGACATTACTTACGGCGGTGATGGTAGTAGCAGCTGGACCTACGCTGATGGCACGAGGGTTGAGCGGAACGCCGCTGGTGACCTCACCCGTGAGGTGACGTCTGATGGGGCGTCGTTCGACCGTTTCACCGCTGATGGCAAGCCGACGCACGGCACCGTGCCGGGGGCGGACGGCGGGGCGGCCCAGAGCGTGGACATCGCCTACGGCGGCGATGGGTCGAGTACGTGGTCGTATGCCGATGGCACGAGGGTTGAGCGGAACGCGGCCGGTGACCTCACCCGTGAGGTGACGTCTGATGGGGCGTCGTTCGACCGTTTCACGGCCGATGGCAGGCCGACGCATGGCACGGTGCCGGGGGCGGATGGGCAGCCTGCCCAGGCCGTGGACATCGCTTACGGCGGTGACGGCAGTAGCACCTGGACCTATGCCGACGGCACGAGGGTTGACCGCAACGCCGCCGGTGACATCACGCGTGAGACCACGTCTGACGGGGCGTCGTTCGACCGTTTCACGGCCGATGGCAGGCCGACGCATGGCACGGTGCCGGGGGCAGATGGGCAGCCTGCCCAGAGCGTGGACATCGCTTACGGCGGTGACGGCAGTAGCACCTGGACCTATGCCGACGGCACGAGGGTTGACCGCAACGCGGCCGGTGACCTCACGCGTGAGACCACGTCTGACGGGGCGTCGTTCGACCGTTTCACGGCCGATGGCAAGCCGACGCACGGCACCGTGCCGGGGGCGGACGGCGGGGCGGCCCAGAGCGTGGACATTGCGTACGGCGGCGATGGGTCGAGTACGTGGTCGTATGCCGATGGCACGAGGGTTGAGCGCAACGCTGCTGGTGACCTCACCCGTGAGGTGACGTCTGATGGGGCGTCGTTCGATCGGTTCACCGGTGATGGCAGGCCGACGCATGGCACGGTGCCCGGCGCGGATGGGCAGCCGGCGCAGGCCGTGGACATCGCTTACGGCGGTGACGGCAGTAGCACCTGGACCTATGCCGACGGCACGAGGGTTGACCGCAACGCGGCCGGTGACCTCACCCGTGAGGTGACGTCTGACGGCGCGTCGTTCGACCGTTTCACGGCCGATGGCAAGCCGACGCATGGCACGGTGCCGGGGGCAGATGGGCAGCCTGCCCAGGCCGTGGACATCACCTACGGCGGTGACGGGTCGAGTACGTGGTCGTATGCCGACGGCACGAAGGTCGACCGCAACGCCGCCGGTGACCTCACGCGTGAGGTGACGTCTGATGGGGCGTCGTTCGACCGTTTCACGGCTGATGGCAGGCCGACGCATGGCACGGTGCCGGGGGCGGATGGGCAGCCTGCCCAGGCCGTGGACATCACCTACGGCGGTGACGGGTCGAGTACGTGGTCGTATGCCGATGGCACGAAGGTTGACCGCAACGCGGCCGGTGACATCACGCGTGAGACCACGTCTGACGGGGCGTCGTTCGACCGTTTCACGGCTGATGGCAAGCCGACGCATGGCACGGTGCCGGGGGCGGACGGGCAGCCTGCCCAGAGCGTGGACATTGCGTACGGCGGTGATGGGTCGAGTACGTGGTCGTATGCCGATGGCACGAAGGTTGATCGGGATGCTGCTGGTGGTATCACGCGTGAGACCACGTCTGACGGGGCGTCGTTCGACCGTTTCACTCCTGATGGCAAGCCGACGCATGGCACGGTGCCCGGGGCGGATGGGCAGCCGGCGCAGGCCGTGGACATCGCTTACGGCGGTGACGGCAGTAGCACCTGGACTTACGCCGACGGCACGAGGGTTGACCGCAACGCGGCCGGTGACATCACGCGTGAGACCACGTCTGACGGGGCGTCGTTCGACCGTTTCACCGCTGATGGCAAGCCGACGCACGGCACCGTGCCGGGGGCGGACGGCGGGGCGGCCCAGAGCGTGGACATTGCGTACGGCGGCGATGGGTCGAGTACGTGGTCGTATGCCGACGGCACGAAGGTCGACCGCAACGCCGCCGGTGACATCACGCGTGAGGTGACGTCTGACGGGGCGTCCTTCGACCAGTTCACGGCCGACGGTAGGCCGACGCATGGCACGGTGCCGGGGGCGGACGGGCAGCCGGCGCAGAGCGTGGACATCGCTTACGGCGGTGACGGCAGCAGCACCTGGACCTATGCCGACGGCACGAAGGTTGACCGCAGCGCGGCCGGTGACATCACGCATGAGACCACGTCTGACGGGGCGTCGTTCGACCGTTTCACCCCTGATGGCAAGCCGACGCATGGCACGGTGCCCGGGGCGGATGGGCAGCCGGCGCAGAGCGTGGACATCGCTTACGGCGGTGACGGCAGCAGCACCTGGACCTATGCCGACGGCACCAGGGTTGACCGCAACGCCGCTGGTGACATCACGCATGAGACCACGTCTGATGGGGCGTCGTTCGATCGGTTCACCGCTGATGGTAAGCCGACGCACGGCACCGTGCCGGGAGCGGATGGCCAGCCGGCACAGGCGGTGGACATCACCTACGGCGGTGATGGCAGCAGCACCTGGACTTACGCCGATGGCACGAGGGTTGACCGTAACGCGGCCGGTGACATCACGCGTGAGACGACCAAGGATGGGGCGTCGTTCGACCAGTTCACCGCTGATGGCAAGCCGACGCACGGCACCGTGCCGGGGGCGAATGGGCAGCCCGCGCAGGCGGTGGACATCACCTACGGCGGTGATGGCAGCAGCACCTGGACTTACGCCGACGGCACGAAGGTTGACCGTAACGCGGCCGGTGACATCACACGCGAGGTCACCGCTCAGGGTGCCGAGTTCGATCGGTTCACCGCCGATGGCAAGCCGACGCACGGCACCGTGCCCGGCCAGAACGGGCAGCCGGCGCAGAGCGTGGACATCACCTACGGCACCGACGGCAGCAGCACCTGGGCCTACGCCGACGGCACCAAGGTCGACCGGAACCCTGACGGCGCAGTGGTTCGGCAGACCACCTCCGAGGGCAGCGTCTTCGACCGGTTCAACGGCGACGGCAGGCCCACCCATGGGACGGTTCCTGGTCAGGACGGCGAGCCGGCGCAGCAGGTCGACATCACCTACGGCGCCGACGGGTCGAGTGTCTGGAGTTACCAGGGCGACGGCTCGAAGGTCTTCCGTGCCGAGGACGGGACGGTGACCCGGCAGGAGCTGAAGGACGGCAGCGTCTTCGACCGGTTCAACGGTGACGGCAGGCCCACCCATGGGACGCTTCCCGGCCAGGACGGCGAGCCGGCGCAGCAGGTCGACGTTGTCTACAACGGTGACGGGTCGAGTGTCTGGAGCTACCAGGGCGACGGCTCGAAGGTCTTCCGTGCCGAGGACGGGACGGTGACCCGGCAGGAGCTGAAGGACGGCAGCGTCTTCGACCGGTTCAACGGCGACGGCAGGCCCACCCACGGGACAATTCCCGGCCAGGACGGCGAGCCGGCGCAGCAGGTCGACATCACCTACGGCGCCGACGGGTCGAGCATCTGGAGCTACCAGGGTGACGGCACCAAGGTCTACCGCAACGCCGAGGGCGACACCACCCGGCAGGTGCTGAAGGACGGCACGACCTTCGACCAGTTCGACGCGATGGGCAACCCCACGCACGGCACCGCGCCGAGCACGAACGGGCAGCCGGCCCAGCAGATCACCATCACGTACGCCCCGGACGGGTCGAGCACGTGGAAGTACGGTGACGGCACGACGATCCGGCGGGACCCGGCGGGAACCGTGACGGGGATGCAGGCCGGCGGGTGGACGTTCGACAGGTTCGACGGACAGGGACGGCCCACGCACGGCAGCGAGGACGGCAAGAACAACGCCGTCGACATCAAGTACTCCGGCGACGGCTCGAGTGTGTGGACGTACCAGGACGGCACAGTCGTCAACCGCAACCCCGACGGGGATGTCGTACTGATGCAGGCCGACGGGTGGATATACGACGCGTTCGACGGTCAGGGCCGCCCGACGCACGGGAGCAAGGACGGCAAGACCGTCACCATCTCGTACGGGGCCGACGGGCTCACCACCATCATGAACGACCCCAAGAACGGGGTGGTCACCGACGGCAAGGGCAACCCGGTCGCCGTCATCGTGGACGGCAAGCGCTACGAGTACGCCGTGCAGATCCCGCTGCTCGGGGAGTCGATCGACAGGGTGCGTAAGCAGCGCGACTCGATCGAAGGCAGCCTCAAGGCCATGGCGATCCACCTGCAGTCGATCTGCGAATCGTGGAACAGCCCGGCGGGGGACAAGTACGAGGCCCTCACCACCGACCTGAAGAAGCTCACCACCGACACCGAGAGCTTGCTCGATGACGCCCTCACGGCGATGCAGAAGTCGTACAACAACTACGTCGGGGCCGAGGGCGCGAACCTCAAGAGCATGACCGCCGAGACCCGGCAGCGCTGAACCGGGGACTGTCGCGGTGTCCCGCAAAGAGGTCACTCGCGCTGTCCGCGCAGGCACCACCATCCTGATGAAGGCAGAACAGCTGTCGACGGCAGCGGAAGAAAGAAGGTGCGATGGACCACATTCTCGTAACACCGGAAATGATCATGGATGCCGCGGCCAGCTGTGACGGGACCGCGACGGATATCGACGGTGAACTGGCCAACCTGCGGTCGATGGTGGTGCAGCTGCAGTCGATCTGGCACGGCGTTGCGGCCGGGCAGTTCGACATCCTCATGCACGACTTCGACGTGTTCGGCCGGATGCTGCACAACGCGCTGACCGACATCGGCAGTGGCCTGCGCGGCAACTTCCACAACTACGTCGATGCCGAACAGGCCAACATCAACAGCCTTGTCGCCGTCAACCAGGACATCCCCGGCGCGAACCTCTAGCCCTCCGCCCCGAGACAGGAGAGATCCATGCCAGATCCCACCACCAGCAACCTGCGCGTCCCGGCAGAGCTGGAGATGGCCGGGCAGACGCTCAACGCCAAAGCCGCCGAAATCGAAGGGCAGCTCGCGGCGTTGATCAGCAAGCTGGCGCCCCTGGAGGACACGTGGCAGGGTCCGGCGCAGTCCTACTACCAAGGTCTGCAGCAGGAGTGGAACATTGCTGCCAACGGCCTGTTCGGCGAGACCGGTGTGCTCGGCAGGATCGCCTCGGCGATGAACCTGTCGTGGAACAACTACGCCGAGGGCGAATGGGCCAACGTGCGTACCTGGTCACAGCGCTGAGGGAGGACCCCATGTCGGACTTGGACCGAATGATGGAGCAGGCGCAGGCGATGCAGGACCAGGTGGCCGCCATGCGCGATCGGCTGTCGGCCACCGAGGTCACCGGCACGGCCGCCAACGGTGCGGTACGGGTCTCGATGACCGCGGCTGGCACCTTCACCGGCGTACGCCTGGATCCGCACCTGTTCGCCGACACCGACCCGGAGGAGTTGGAGGAGCTGATGCTCGCGGCCCTGCAGGACGCCGGCGCACAGTTGCGCGAGGTGACCGAGCGCCGGATGGGCTCGCTCAACGAGATCTTCCAGTCACTCCAGCAGTAGTCGGGTAAACAAGAGGAAGCCGACGCCATGCCGACGTGAGTCGCCGCACCGTCGGAGGCGTTGCCGCACCGACTGCTGCTGCGTGCCGCCGGCGGCGTGCCTGACGAGTTACTCGCTTAAGCCCGCATGCCCTGTCGGACGGGGACGCGGCCGGGGCGGCGGCCGCAGTCTCCGGGCACCGGCCTTACCTGGGACACGGACGACCGGCTGCTGACCGAGGCGTACCCACCCGGTGGCCTGCCGGACGGCCCGCGCGCCGACCCCGCGCCGGGCCTGGCGCTCGCGCCCGCGGAACCGCGCCGGGCCTGGCGCTCGCGCCCGCGGACCCGCGCTCGGAGTGAGCGGCGCCGATCCGGCTGCCCTGCTTGCCCGCCATCCAGTCGGCACGCCATGCCTGGGTGCTGGCGGCAGGAGCCCCAGGTTCTCCACGACCATGTCGTAGTGCGCGTGAAGTTCCGGTTCCAGCTGGTTGACCAGGTCCGGGACCAACGCCTTGAACGCGGCGCCCAGCGTGCTCTCCTCCCCGCCGTTGGCCAATTGCGCCAACAGGTCTCCACCTGCGGGCGCTCCAGCACCGAGGGGATCGCTGGGCCGACCGGCTGCTACGGCGGCCGGCAGGATCAGGTGCCCGGCCGCCGGTCCCGCCGTGACCCGCTGGAGCACGTGCCGGCCGTCCACCGGGCCGGGGCCGAACACCGGCAGGTCCACCCGGGCGGCCAGAGCCCGCAGCGCCGCCACGTCGGTGACGGGTCCGAGGGTCTCCGGGCCGAGCACGGTGACCGTGGTGTTCGCCCGCGCATCGAGCCGGTCCCATGTCGGTTTCTCTCGCCCGCTCAACAATCCAGGATCAACGCGCCGAGGGCGTGCAGCACCGGCTGCCGTCCCGGATTGGCGACGGCCAGCAGGCGCAGACCGTCCATCAGCGTCGTCTTAGTCTCGGGGTGCAGACCCATGGCCGCGGCGTGCACCTTGTCGACCGGCAGGGGCTCACCCCGGGTGGCGCCGTGGACGTATCCCAGCAACCGCGCCATCGCCGCGTCTGAGGCTGTCACGACCGGAAGGCCGGTGTGCAGTGCGGGCAGGGCGCTCAGCACCGCGTCGCCCTCGCCGATCAGCCCGGCGAGCAGCCCGTTCCGGCGGACCGGGTCGGTCTCGGTGAGGAAGGCGTCGCGGATCTCAGCGTGCCCTGTCGCGGCCAGGGTGTCGGCCGCCTCGTCCGCCGCCGTCCGCGTATCGGGCGCCGGACCGATCGGCTCGGAGTCGCTGAGCCAGCGCACCGGGACCGGTTCGCCCGGCACCTGGGGCATCCGGCCGAGCAGGTCCAGCCCGGCCGTGGTGACGGCGGTCGGCACGGCCACCCCGGGCTCACCGACGATGATACGGATGTCTCTGGCGAACTCGCCGGCGCGGATCCGGGTGGCCAGTGCCTCGTCGCTCACCTGCGCAGGGCGCGCCCAGGCGTACCACGGCAGGTCCTCGATCACCCAGCCGTCGGGCAGAGCGTACGTCCCGTCCGGCGACCGCCGCAGACCGAACGGCGCGGGCGGCACGGACCCCTCCGGGCGTACGTGCCACCGCACCGCCCACTGCTGCAGCGTGGGCGACCCGTGTGCGTCGACCGGCGTGGTGCGCCGGACGATCGCCGGGTCGGTGGGCCGCTCGGTGAGCGCGACCGGGTTGCCAGGCAGGGCAGCGGCCGGGTCGAACAGAGCCGTGCGCAGCGCCCCGTCGGTCAGGTGCTGGGCGGGCGTGGCCAGCTGGACGGTCTCCGCGAGCTCGTGCAGCCCGGTGGTCGCCACCGCCTGGCCGCGGAACAGCTCGTCGTACGCGGTCAGGCGGTCCAGCGTGAACGACCGGCCCAGCGCCTCGCTGACCGGCGCCGGCAGGTCGATGGTGGACAGGCCGTCGAAGGCGGAACCGGCGGCGCGCACCTGCTCGCCGAGCAGGGCGTGGTGCAGCAGCAGGACGGGCACCCAGCGCACCAGGTCGGTGAGCGTGCCCTGCAGCCCGTCCACCGCGGCGGCCACCACCGCCGGGGTGTTGCCACCACGTTCGGCCCGGGCCTGCGCGGCGGTGGTGGCCTCTCGGATGCGGGTGTCGAGTTGGCGGGTGATCCGTTGCCGGGTGGCGTCGTCGGTGTCCCGGTCGGGCCGGTGCAGGGCCGCGTGGATGTGCGCACGGGCCTGGTCGACGACCGGGCGCGCGGCGCTCTCGTACGCCGTCGGCGTCGCCTCCAGCAGCGGCATGGTGCCGTCGCCCTCGGCGGGTGTCTTCGCGTAGACGTGCCGGCGCAGCGCCTCCTCGGTGAAGTACCCGGGGATGCTGGCCTTGACGGTGGCGGCCAGCGTCTCCCACTGCTCCACTCCCGCCGGATCCGCCGACTCGTCGAAAGCCGTGCGCAGCCTGGCCTGGGCGTCGTCGTAGAAGGCCTGCACGGCCGACTCCGGCACATCCCGGTCCGCGTCGCGCGCCTCGAGCACGGCGCCCTGCACGGCCGCCTCGTGGCGGTGCGCCTGCAGATAGAGGAACGCGGTGCCGCGTACGGCGGTCAGCAGCTGCTCGTAGCGCACCTGCCACTCGTGCTCGGCCGCCTGGAATGCCGGGTCGTCGCCGCGGGTGCCCGCAGCGACCACCGGGGCCCACACCTGGTCGAACAGGTGGCTCCCGGCGGCGATGAATTCCGCCCGGAACCGGTCGGCCACCTCCGCGGGCCGCCCGTCGAGCGACGCGACCTGCGGGCTCCGTTCGGTCCGGGCGGCCGCGTCGGTCACCGCGTCGCCGAAGTCGCCGACGAGATCGGGCCGGAGCTGCTCGACGAGCCGCGCGGTGCCGATCCGGGCGGCGTAGTCAGTCCGCAGCGCGTACTGCCGCGCCGTCCACTGCTGCGTCCGCGCGGCCTGGTTCAGCGTGGAGATCTCGGTGTACGGGTCGCGCAGCTCGGCCAGGGCGTCGTCGAACGCCTGTTGCTGCAACGCCTCCAGTCCGACGAAATGCCTGTCGTGCGCGGCGAGGTGCTCGCGGGCGAACTGCGCACCGAGCAGCCGTACGGCGTGCGTCGACATCGTGGCGTCGAGCGCACCGGGCCGGCCGGCCCGGTCGCCGAGGAAGCTGTGGAAAGCCCGCGCGGCGTCCTGGGCAGCGGCTACCGCCAGGCCTGCGGCGACCAGGTCAGCGCGCAGGTCCGTCCATTGCTGGGCCGCGTACTCGTCCCAGTCGTCGCCGCCCAGCCGGGCCTGGGTCGCCTGCATACTCGTGCGGAAGGCGGCCTGCATCGTCGCCAGGTGACCGGCGGGCACGTCGTTGTACTCAAGGGTGCTGACCGCGCTGCGGAAGATGTCGTCCGCGAGCTCGGCGACGGACTCGTCGACCGTTGTGCCGGCCTCGGCCTCGACCGGGGCAGGCCGGGCGACAGCCGCGTCCAGCAATGCGGGCAGCTCGCGCGCGGCCCGATCCACCTCGGTCGCCCAGCCGCGACCGACACCGCCGGTCTCCCACAGTTGCCGCCAGGACCGCGCGGTGTGGGCGTCGAACGTGGCGCGTACGGCTGGCAGCACCTCGTCGAAGCGGTCGGCCTGCTCCGGATGCGCGTCCCGCCATTGCCGGACGGCGGCGTGGAACCGGCTGTCCACGTCGAGCCCGGCGGCGTGCAGCTCCTGCTCGGCCACCGCGGCCTCGGTGAGCTGGCCGGCGTCGGTGTGCAGCCGGAGGTCATGGCCTGAGGTCGGGTTCGTCGAAGCGCCGTTGCTGGTGCCGAATCGGTACGACGTCGCGGCTGGTGCCCCGGCCGGGGCGTCGGTGAGGGCGGACGCGAGCAGGCTGATCTGCGGGTTGCCGGGTAGGCCGGTGAGTAGCCGGTCCGCGATCTGTTGTGCGCGTTCCGGCGTGATCGGCTGGCGGGTGCCGACGAACTCGACGGTTGACACGGGCTGCGACGGGTGCAGCTCGGTCAGTGCTGCCCGGATGACCGCAATGCTGGTCACCGAGCCGTCGACGACGATGGTCAGGTCCGGGCCGGGGCGTAGCACCAGCCGGGTGGGCGCCATCCCGGCGTGGAGGTGCACGACGTTGCCCTGCACGGTCATCGAGAGGCCGTCGGGCATCGCGTTGACGTAGGGCGCCTCATGGGCAAGCGGCGCGCGCATCGGTACGGCCGGTGCCGGCGGCGGCGTCGGGGCCACCACGACCGGCGGTGCCTCCGGTTTGGCCACTGCTTCGGCCGGCGTGCCGGGGGTCGGGGCAACCGGGAGGTCGTGGCCTGGGGTCGGGTTCGTCGATGCGTCGTTGCCGGCGTCGAACCGGTACGACGTCGCGGCTGGTGCCCCGGCCGGGGCGTCGGTGAGGGCGGACGCGAGCAGGCTGATCTGCGGGTTGCCGGGTAGGCCGGTGAGTAGCCGGTCCGCGATCTGCTGTGCGCGTTCCGGCGTGATCGGCTGGCGGGTGCCGACGAACTCGACGGTTGACACGGGCTGCGACGGGTGCAGCTCGGCCAGCGCCGCCCGGATGACCGCAATGCTGGTCACCGAGCCGTCGACGACGACGGTCAGGTCCGGGCCGGGGCGTAGCACCAGCCGGGTGGGCCCCATCCCGGCGTGGAGGTGCACGACGTTGCCCTGCACGGTCATCGAGAGGCCCTCGGGCATCGCGGCGACGTAGAGCGCCTCATGGGCAAGCGGCGCGCGCATCGGTACGGCCGGTGCCGGTGCCGCCTGCGGCGGCGTCGGGTCCACGACGACCGGCGGTGCCGTCGGTTTCGCCACTACCCGCGGTGTCGCCACGGCGTCCACCGGCGTGGCGGGGGCCGTGTCGTGCGCCGGGGCAGCCGGCGTGGTTCCTGCCGCGTGCCCGCCGGGCGTCGGGTCGGGAGTCCGCACCTCGGTGCCGGGCGTCTGTTCGGGCCGCGGCTTGCGAAGCACGTTGCGCGGCGCCTCGTCGGGGGTGCCGAGCACGACCTGACCGTCATCGCCCCTGGTGATGGTGCGGGCGGCCGCCGCCTCCGCCGGACCGCCGATCCCGGCACCGGGACCCGTCGCGGGCTTGCCACTGCCCAGCGTGCGGCCCGGATCGGGCCGCTCGCCCGGCGCGCCGGCGTGGGTGCGGGCATCCCGCGCCATCGCGGCGGCGCTGCTCTCCGCGGTGCTGGGCGGCTTGACGAAGGTCAGCGCGCCGTCGTCCGTCTGCGTCGCCGATCCGTGCGACGGGCCGCGGTTGGACAGGCCGCCACCCCTCGAACCCGGAGCACCGCCGCCCCCCGAACCCGGAGCACCGCCGCCCCCGCCGAACGAGTGACCACCGGTGGGCCGGGCACCGTCCATGGTGATCGCGCCGGACTTGGGGTCGAATCTGATCTGGTCGGAGGTGATTGCTCGAGGGTTCGCCGGCACGAGAGTGCCGTCCGGCAGCATGCGCAGCGAGTCGATCCCGCTGCCGCCGCCCTTGCCGCCGGTGGCCGTCCACCGGTCGATGGCCACCGACCGGGTCTGCGTGCCGATCTCGGCCACTTCGAGTGACGTGGTCGGCACTTTCACCGGCTCTGCCGTGCCGTTCGCCTCGTTCCAGCGGTAGTGGGCGCTGTCCGGCGGCGTGCCCTGGCCGGTGCCCTCCCTGTTGAACGACGGGTTGTCGGCCGGCTTGGCAACCGTGACGGGCGGGGCGTCGGGGGCCCGGCCCCAGCCCTTCGGCGGCGCCGCCACGCCCTCGGTCCTCCCCAACGGCGTCCACTGGTGGGTCGCTTGGTCCTTGACCAGCAGCGACGTGGGCTCACGCTGGAAGAACAGCTCCTTGCCGTCGAGCCTTTGCCCGATCGACTGAGGCTTGCTGACCTGCTCGGCCGTGAATCTCTCACCCGGGCTGATCGGGCGCGACTGCCAGCCGTGGCGCACCCCCGGCCCGTCCAGGTCGTGGAAGCTCGACTCGCCGGGCCGCGGCTTCACCGGCGGCCCCGACGCGAGCGCCGGCGGCTTCTGGAACGTCAAAAGGTCCACGGTGCCGTCCGGGTTCTGCCGGAGCATCTGCGTGGGTCGGGCAGCCTCGGCTGGACGAGCCGCCGGTGCGACCGGGTTGACGTCCCACGACCTGCCGTCGGCGGAGTAGCTGAGGATCCGCTCCTGCGACTTGCCGCTCAACGGCTGCGAGTGCAGGACGTTCTCGCCCGGGCGCAGCGTGGTCGGGCCCATCGTGCCGTCGGCGCGCAGCTCGGTGTAGGAGAACGACGTGTCCGGGCCGGTGGCGGGTCGCTGGGGGGCCGGGTCCGCGGGCGAGCGGCCGGTGCCCTGCACCGGGTGCGCATCGCCGCCGAGCCGTCGCCCCTCACCCGCGAACACCGGCTCCGCCGAAACCCGCACAAGATCGGTACGCCCGTCGGGGCCGGTCTGCAGCAGTTGACGCCCGGGGGTCGGGGTGCTGGCCCGGGGCGTGGCCGTAGGCACCGGAGCATCGGCCCGGGTGGCCGCCGGGTCCGGCCGCAGCGGCACGGCGCCGTGCTCGATCCGGGCAAATCCCGCGTCCGCCCGCGCCGGTGCGGGTGGAGCCGACGCGTCCAGCAGGCGCGAGTCGACGCGCGTCGCGGCCGACCGGTCGGAATGCCCGGCCACCGGCGTGTCCACCTCACCCGGCCGCGGCGTGGGCCCCGCGAGGTCCTGCTGGCGGGCTGGGCCGGCGGTGGTGTCGCGGGGTGTGTCGAAGACCTTGACGTGTTGGTCGCGTAGTTGCTGGGGGGTCGGGTGTGTGGCGGTGGTGGCGGTTTC